>JANMCS010000420.1:0-4923 GCA_031361405.1 Betaproteobacteria bacterium | reverse complement strand
GGTCGTCGCGCAGAACAATGACGGCATCCTGTACCTGTTCAAGAAAAACAAGATCACGTTCTTCCACGGCATGGGCGCCTTTGCCGGCAAGGACGGCGACGCGTGGCGCGTGAATGTGAGCGGCGCCAAGCCGGCCGAGCTCGCGGCAAAGCACGTGATCATCGCCACCGGCTCGAAGCCGCGCGCCTTGCCCGGCGTGGACGTCGACAACGTGCGGGTGCTGGACAACGCGGGCGCGCTGGCCATTCCGGCCGTGCCCAGGACCCTTGGCGTCGTCGGCGCGGGCGTCATTGGGCTTGAAATGGGCAGCGTCTGGCGGCGCCTGGGCGCCGACGTCACCATCCTCGAAGCGCTGCCCACGTTCCTGGGCGCCGTGGACGAAAGCGTGGCCAAGGAGGCGCTGAAGCTCTTCACGAAGCAGGGCCTGAAGATCGAGACCGGCGTTAAAATCGGTGCCGTCACCGTGGGCAAGGCCGACGTCACCGTGGCCTACGCCGATAGCGCGGGCAAGGCGCTGACGAAAGTATTCGATCACCTGATCATCTCGATCGGACGAATTCCATTTACCGGAGGTCTCGCCGCCGCTGCGGTCGGATTGAAACTCGACGAGCGCGGCTTCGTCGAGGTCGATGCGCAATGCAGGACCAATCTTCCCAACGTCTGGGCCGTGGGCGATGTGGTGCGCGGACCGATGCTGGCGCACAAGGCCGAGGAAGAGGGCGTGGCCGTGGCCGAACGCATTGCAGGGCAACATGGTCATGTCGATTTCAACACGGTGCCGTGGGTCATCTATACCGCGCCCGAAATTGCGTGGGTGGGCGAAACGGAACAGCAGCTGAAAGCGCGTGGCGCCGACTATCGGTCCGGCAGCTTTCCGTTCATGGCCAACGGTCGCGCCCGCGCGATCGGCGACACGTCCGGCTTCGTGAAGATCCTGGCCGACCGCAAGTCCGACCGCATCCTCGGGATGCACGTCGTGGGTCCGTTTGCATCCGAACTGATTGCGGAAGGTGTGGTGGCCATGGAATTCAGTGCATCGAGCGAGGACCTGGCGCGCATCTGCCATGCCCATCCGTCGCTCTCCGAAGCGACCAAGGAAGCGGCGCTGGCCGTAGACGGTAGGACATTGAACCTCTAGCATGAGCGGGGATATGCTCCCCGGCCAGATTGCGCGCCGTCGCGGCGCGCTGATCGATTATCTCGATCCCGTCCTCGCGCAGCGCGGCGCGACGCTCGACCATGCGCAGGCCGCAGCCCTTGACCGGCTGCAGGTGCTGGCCGACGAGCTCATTGCCTTTCGGATGGCGCGGCAGTCGCGGCTGAAGCGCCTGTTCTCCCCGCCTGATGTCCCCCAGGGGCTGTACCTGTGGGGCGGCGTGGGCCGCGGCAAGAGTTTCCTGATGGACAGTTTCTTCGCGGCCGTTCCGCTGAAGCGCAAGACGCGCGTGCATTTCCATGCGTTCATGCGCGATGTGCATGCCGAACTGCAGACGTTGAAGGGCGAGGTCGACCCGCTGGCCGCCGTGGCTGCGCGCATTGCCAAGCGCTGGCGCCTCATCTGCTTCGACGAATTCCACGTGTCGGACATCGCCGACGCCATGATCCTGGGCCGGCTGCTGCAGGCGTTGTTCGAGGCCGGCGTCGTGTTCGTGCTGACGTCGAACTATCCCCCTGCCGGGCTCTATCCCAACGGCCTGCAACGGCAGAACTTCGTGCCGACCATTGTGCTGCTGGAGCGCTGGCTGGACGTGATCGAAGTCGACGGCGGCATCGACTATCGCCTGCGTGCGCTGAAGCAGGTGGAGACCTTCCTGGTGCCGGCGGGGCCGACGGCCGATGCGGCACTGACCGCCGCCTTCAACGCGCTGCATGGCGGCGCCGACGAGTCTCCGCGCCTGACCGTGCAGGGCCGGACGCTGGTGGCGCGGCGCCGTGCCGGCAGCGCGGTCTGGTTCGATTTCACCGCGCTGTGCGATGGCCCGCGCTCGCAGCGCGACTACCTCGAACTGGCGCAGCGCTTTGCCGTCCTGTTCCTGTCCGACGTTCCGGCGATGACGGCGCAGCAGAGCGACCTGGCGCGCCGCTTTACGTGGCTGATCGACATTCTCTACGACAATGGCGTGAAGCTCGTCGCATCCGCGGCGGCCCCGGCCGAGGCGCTTTATCCTGCGGGCGCCAACGTCCAGGAGTTTCCACGCACGATCAGTCGCCTGACCGAGATGCGCACCCACGACTACATGGCGCGCTCCCACCACGCCGATGTAGCGAGGGGCGCGTCCGCCGTCAACGATTCCGTGGCAGCCTGACGCCGCGCTATCCTGCATGATCCGTCCCAGCTGAACCGCTGCCGTCAACCCGACCACCCGAGGAGACTCCGATGTCAACGTTCAAGGCTTACCGTACCTTCGAGGACAACAAGGTCGTATCGAGCCGCTTCGTCGACATGTCCATCGACGAACTTGATCCGGGTGACGTCGTGCTGCGCACGAAATACTCGACGATCAACTACAAGGACGCGCTGTCGTACAACGGTACCGGCCGGATCATGCGCAAGTTCCCCACCAACGCCGGCATCGACGTCGCCGGCACCGTGGAATCGTCGGCCGATCATCGCTTCAAGATCGGCGACAAGGTGATCGTCACCGGCTACGACTTCGGCGTGGCGCATGACGGCGGGTATGCGGAACACGTGCGCGTGCCCGGCGACTGGGTCGTGCGCCGGCCCGAGTCGATGACGGCCTTCGATGCGATGACGCTCGGCACGGCAGGCTACACGGCGGCGCTGGCCATCGCCCTGATGGAGCACAACGGACTGAAGCCGGACAGCGGTCCCGTGGCCGTCACCGGTGCCACCGGCGGCGTGGGGTCGGTGGCGGTCGAGGTGCTGGGCAAGCTCGGCTATCACGTGGTGGCGATCACCGGCAAGGCGGAGGAGGTCGATTACCTGAAGGGCATCGGCGCGAAGGAGGTGCTGTTGCGGCAAGCGCTTGATCTCACGCGCATCAAGCCGCTGGAGCGCGCCACGTTTGCCGGCGCCATCGACAATCTCGGGGGCGACATTCTTGCCTGGTTGCTGGCATCGTCGAACGTCGGCGGCACCGTGGCCGCCGTGGGACTGGCGGCCGATTACAAGCTCAACACATCGGTGATGCCGTTCATCCTGCGCGGTGTGCATCTGCTCGGCGTCGACAGCGCCAATACGCCCATGCCGTTGCGGCAGCGCACGTGGAACAAGCTCGCGATGGAGTGGCGGCCGGATCGGGTGCATGATCAGGTGCGGACGATCGACTTCGACGAATTGCCCACGCACTTCGATGCGTACCTGAAAGGCCTCGTGCGGGGGCGGACCGTGGTGCGCATCGCGCCCGATTCCCACGGCGGCTGATGCCGCCGTTCCCTGATTGCACCCGGCAAGGCGTCCATACTATGTCCACCTACCAGGCATTCCACCAGCGTTCGCTGGACGACCGCGAGGGGTTCTGGCGTGAACGCGCAGCGCTGATCGACTGGCACACGCCGTTCACGTCGGTGCTCGACTATTCGCGGCCACCGTTTGCGCGCTGGTTCGTCGGGGGACACACCAACCTGTGCCACAACGCCGTGGACCGCCACCTGGCCACGCGGCCGGACCAGGATGCGCTCGTGTTCATCTCGAGCGAAACGGGGCAGACCGCACGTTACACCTATCGCGACCTTGCGGCCGAGGTCAATCGCTGCGCGGCAGGGCTGGCAAGCCTCGGCGTGGTCCGCGGTGACCGGGTGCTCATCTACATGCCGATGGTGCCCGAAGCCGTGTTCGCGATGCTGGCCTGCGCCCGTCTGGGCGCCGTGCACTCGGTGGTCTTCGGCGGCTTCGCGGCGGCCAGTCTCGCCACGCGAATCGACGATGCGCGGCCGCGCGTGTTGTTCACCGCCGACGCCGGCATGCGCGGCGGCAAGGCCATCCACTACAAGCCGCTGGTGGACGAGGCAATCCGTCTCGCCGCGTTTCCGCCGGCGCACGTGGTGCTCGTGGATCGCGGTCTCGATCCGCAGTGCGCCCGCGTGCCGGGCCGCGATCATGACTACGCGGCGTTGCGCGCGCTGCATCGGGACGCCAAGGTGCCATGCGCGTGGCTCGAGTCGAGCGAACCGTCGTACATCCTGTACACGTCGGGCACCACCGGCAAGCCCAAGGGCGTGCAGCGCGATACCGGCGGCTATGCGGTGGCGCTGGCGGCGTCCATGCGCGACATCTTCGCTGTCGCGCCAGGCGAGACGATGTTCACCACCAGCGACATTGGCTGGGTGGTCGGCCATTCGTACATCGTCTACGCGCCGCTCCTCAACGGCTCCACCACGATCATGTACGAGGGCTTGCCGATCCGGCCCGACCCCGCGATCTGGTGGAAGATCGTGGCCGAGAACAACGTCACGACGATGTTCAGTTCGCCCACGGCAATCCGCGTGCTGAAAAAGCAGGACCCGGCCTTCATGCGGCAGCACGACGTGTCGCAGCTGCGCCACCTGTTCCTGGCGGGCGAGCCGCTCGATGAGCCGACCGCCCGCTGGGTGGGCGATGCGCTGGGCGGCGTGGCCATCGTGGACAATTATTGGCAGACGGAAACCGGCTGGCCGATCCTGTCGGCGCATCCGGGCGTCGAGGACACGCGGCGCAAGTTCGGCAGTCCGTCGTTTCCAGCGGCGGGATACGACGTGCGCTTGTTGCACGAGTCCACCGGGGAAGAAGTGGGGACGGATGAAAAGGGCGTGCTGGCGCTGGTGCCGCCCCTGCCGCCGGGATGCATGAGCACGATCTGGGGCGACGACGAGCGTTTCGTCAGCACGTACTTCCGGACGTTTCCGGATCGGCTGGCCTATTCCACATTCGACTGGGCCACGCGCGATGCCGACGGCTATTACTTCGTGCTGGGCCGCACCGAT
>JANMCS010000402.1:0-7015 GCA_031361405.1 Betaproteobacteria bacterium | reverse complement strand
CATCGGCACGTCGGGCGCGGAAATCGGCGGTGCGTTCGGCGGCGAGAAGGAAACAGGCGGTGGCCGCGAAGCCGGCTCGGATGCGTGGCAGGCGTACATGCGCCGGCAAACCAACACGATCAACTGGGGCCGCGAGCTGCTGCTGGCGCAGGGAATCAGGTTCGGTTAGTGGCTTATGGCCGAGCGATCCGTAGCGCCGGCGCGCTCGCGCACCCAGCCGAAATAGGGCCGCTCGGTCAGCCACCACGACAGCGCGGCCGCCGCCGCCGACAGCGCGAAGCCGGCGCCGAAGATCACCAGCGTCGATGGCCACAAGCCCCAACGCTCGCCGGGCGCGTCCACGGCGCGCGCGACCAGCACCACGATCATCCAGTGCACCAGGTAGAACGAGTAACTGATGCGGCCCAAGCGCACCAGCGGCCCCCACGCGAGCGTTGCCGCAATCGCATTCCCGCCGGCCACGCATTGGGCCACCACCACCACTGCCACTGCGCCGAACGCGATGATGCTCACCATCTGCGGCAGGCCATCCAGCAAGGCCGACGTGGTGACGCTCAGGTACAGCACGGCGACCAGCGCGGCCGGAATGCGCGCGAGTGCGTGCACGGCACGGTCGTGGCCGAACGCCAGCGCCACACCCCCGAACAGCAGCGACCAGCACAGCACGAGCGGGTCGGCGCCGGCGAACGCCAGCGCGACCGGTACCACGATGCCGACCGCCGGCACCCACCGCGCGACAGGCGTTGACGCGCGTGTCGCAGCCAGCAAGAGCAGCGGGAACACGAGATAGAACGACATTTCGTAGAACAGCGACCACGTGACGATGTTGAGCGGCACCACGGCCGCGGCGGGCGCGCCGTTCAGGAACAGCAGGTTGCCGACGAGGCGCCACGCGTCGAGCGCAACCTGCGCTCCGGTGAACCGCACAAAAAACAGTGATGCCACGAAGGACAGCAGGAATGCGGGATAGATCCGCAGCGTGCGCCGCCACGCAAATCGCGCATAGGAAAGTTGCGGCCGTGGCCACCACATGCGCCCGATCAGGTAGCCCGACAGCACGAAGAACAGAAACACGCCGTGGTGCGATCGCTGCAGCCAGAACAACGCGCGCTGCGACCACGTGGCAAGCGACATGAACGACGCGTGGCCGAGATCAAGCCCCGTGACCACGGCCGCGGCATTGCCTGCCGCATGGACGCAGAACACGAGCAGCACGGCGAAGCCGCGCAGGCCATCCAGCGCGCCTACGTGCCGGGACGGCAACGCGGTGGGCGCTGCTCCGTCAGGCGTCACGGGATCGCCGTCCGTCGTGCCGAAAGCGTCGCGTCAGGATGTGCGGCGCTTCGCAGCGGATTTCCTGGCCGCGGTTTTTTTCGCTGCGGTTTTGGCGGGCGTTTTCGTCGCCGTCCTGGCGCCCGTCTTCACCGTAGTTGTAACGGCGGGCTTGGCGGGCGCCTTTGCCGCGGTGGTCGCTGCGGTCTTGGTGGCCGTCTTCGCTGCCGTCCTGCCGACCGACTTGGCCGCAGGTGGCGCTGCGGTCTTGGCCGCTGCCGGCGCCCGCTTGGCTTTTTTCACCGCCGCCTTGGTCGCGCGGGGCGTGGCGCTGGTGCCGGATTTCGCGGCAAGCAAGACGAGTGCTTCCTCCAGTGTCAGGCTGTCGGCCTTCTCGCTGTCGGGCAATGTTGCATTGACGGTGCCGTGCTTCACATAAGGGCCGTAGCGACCGCTGTGCAATTCCACTGGCGCGCGATCCCGCGGATGCGCACCCAGCACGCGCAGCGCCGACGCGGTGCGCGCCCGCGCGCCGCGCGCCTTGGTGGGATCCTTGGCCTCGAATTCGAAGCCGACCTTCCCATCTTTCTGCACGACCAGAAACGCGGAGAACGGACGCCGGGTGCGCTGCGACACAAACTGCAGCAGGTCGGTCTTGCGCTCCGCCAGCAACTTGGTCATCTGCGCGGGCTCAATCGCCCGTTGCAGAATCGTCCGCCCCGAGCGGAAGTCGCAGGTGCGCTCGGCGCCGATGGCTTTTTCGCAGACGTAGGCCATGCCGTGCTCGAACACGCGATTGCCGCACTTCGGGCAGGTGCCAAGCGGCGTCTGTGCCGAAAAATCGGGCGGCGGGCCATCGTCATCGATTGGGTTGCCGAAATCGAACGTAACCTCGTTGGTGTCCGTCAATTTGAGCTTGGCCGAGAACGGCCGTCCCATCTTGCTGCGGAAACCCTCCAGCGGACCGATCTCGCGGTCCTTCAGCAGCACTTCGGCTTCCTGCGGTTCCAGCTGCCGGCCGCCCATGATTTTCCAGAACGCAAAATCACATTTGATGCACTGGAATTTCTTGTACTTCTCGTGCACTTCGCCGCCGCACTTCGGGCACGGCGTGACCAGCGTCGCGAAGTCGCCGGGGATCGTGTCGCTTTCGTAATTCTTGGCCTGCCCGACGATATGCTCGGTCATCGCGACGATCTCGCGCATGAACGTGTCGCGATTCAGCTTGCCATGTTCCATCTGCGCGAGTTTGAACTCCCACTCGGCGGTCAGCTCCGGCGAAAAGAGTTCCGGCACACCCAGCCCATGCAGCAGCGTGAGCAGTGAAAAGGCCTTGGCGGTGGGCACCAGTTCCTTGCCCTCGCGGTACACATAGCGCTCGGCGATCAGGCCTTCGATGATCGCAGCGCGCGTGGCCGGCGTGCCCAGGCCCTTTTCGCGCATGGCCTCGCGCAGTTCGTCGTCCTCGATCAGCTTGCCCGCGCCTTCCATCGCCGACAGCAGCGTGGCTTCGTTGAGACGCGGCGGCGGCTTGGTGACCAGCTGCACCACCTCCACGTTTTCCGTCGCGACGGATTCACCGGGCTTGACCGCCACCAGCGACGCCTCGTCGCCTTGCGCTTCCTTGCCGTACACGGTGAGCCAGCCAGGCGTGACCAGGATGCGCCCTTCGGTCTTGAACGGCTGCTGCGCAACCCGCGTGATGCGCGTGGTGACGAGATGCTCGGCCGCAGGATAGAACACGGCGAGGAAGCGGCGGACCACGAGGTCGTAGAGCTTGCCCTCGATCTCGTTCAGCGTCCTGGGCGCGACCAGCGTCGGGATGATCGCGAAGTGATCGGAGATCTTGCTGTTGTCGAAGATGCGCTTGTTGGGGCGTACCCACTTTTTATTGAGGATCTCGCGGGCCAGCGTGCCGAACGCATTGGACTGGCCCAGCTCCTCGAGCGTCGCGTTGACGGTGGGAATGTAATCCTCGGGCAGCGCGCGCGCGTCGGTGCGCGGGTAGGTGAGCACCTTGTGCTTCTCGTACAGCGCCTGGGCCAGCGACAGCGTGGTGCGCGCCGAAAACCCGAAGCGCCCATTGGCTTCGCGCTGCAAGCTTGTCAGGTCGTAGAGCAGCGGCGGACTTTGCGTGGTGGGCTTCGACTCTTCAGTGACCGTGCCGGGTTTACCAGCACACGTGGCGGCAATGGCCCGGGCCCGCACTTCTTCCCACAACCGCTCGGCGCGACCTTCCGGGTCGTCGTCGCTCTTCCGGAATTTCTCGTCGAACCAGCGGCCGTTGTATTCACCGGCGGCGGCGCGGAACGTGCCCATCACTTCCCAGTAGTCACGGGGCCGGAACGCGCGGATCCTGGCCTCGCGGTCGACCAGGATGGCAAGCGTCGGCGTCTGCACGCGGCCGACGGTGGTCAGCTGGAAGCCGCCGGACTTGGAATTGAACGCGGTCATCGCCCGCGTGCCATTGATGCCGACGAGCCAGTCGGCCTCGGAGCGGCAGACGGCGGCATCGGCCAACGGCAGCATGGCCTCGTCGGTGCGCAGCTTGCCAAAGCCGTCGCGAATGGCGGCGGTGGTCATCGACTGCAGCCACAGCCGCTTGATCGGCTTGGCCGACTTCGCGAACTGGGCGATGTAGCGAAAGATCAGTTCGCCCTCGCGGCCCGCGTCGCAGGCGTTGATCAGCGCGCTCACGTCCTTGCGCTTGATCAGCTTCAACAACGTCTTCAGCCGGTTTTCATTTTTCTCGATCGGCTTCAATGCAAACTTGGACGGTACCGCGGGCAGGTGGGCAAATGTCCACTTGCCGCGCTTGACCTCTTCCTCCTCGGGCATGCCGATCTCGAGCAGGTGCCCGACCGCCGACGACAGCACGTAGGCATCGCTCTCGAAGTAGTCGTCGTGCTTGGTGAAGCCGCCCAGCGCCTTCGAAATATCGGTGGCGACGGAGGGCTTCTCGGCAATGATCAGGGTTTTGGACAATGGGACTTCCAACCGGCAGGTCGGGTCAAAGGGACGCCGATACTACCCGTGGTGGCACGACCGGGGCAAGAATACTGCTATTGGCGTCCGGCCCAACGTGCGCCCGCGCGCTTACGCGTACGTGCGAGCGCGCCCGCGCGCGAGGCCTCATGCGGGCCGCCGCCGTTGCCAGCGTCCGCCGGGCAACGCGATGACGTCGCCGTCGAGTTCGAGCAGCACCAGCGCCTCGAGCACCAGCGCGGGCGGTTGCCCGGTGCGTGCGCAAAGCACGTCGACATCGGCTGGATCGTCGCCCAGCGCTTCCAGCAGCGGATGCGCCGGCGTGCCGGTGGCCGCGGGCGGCGGCACGCGCGACGTCGAGCCCAACTCGTCCAGGATGTCCTGTGCCGTCTCGACCAGCTTGGCCCCGTCGCGTATCAGCCGGTGACATCCGCGCGCCAGCGGCGAGTGGATGGACCCGGGAATGGCGAATACCTCGCGGCCGGCCTCGCCCGCCAGCCGCGCGGTGATCAGCGAACCCGACGACAGCGCCGCTTCGACCACCAGCACGCCACGCGCGAGGCCTGCGATCAGGCGGTTGCGCCTCGGAAAGTTGAAGCGAATGGGGGGCGTGCCCGGTGGAAATTCGGACAAGAGCCCACCGCCGGCGGCGATGGCATGGGCCAGCGCGCGATTCTCGGCCGGATAGACGCGGTCGAGCCCGGTGCCGACCACGGCCAGCGTCGAACCCGCACCGCGCAGCGCCCCCACGTGGGCCGCCGTGTCGATTCCCTGCGCGAGGCCCGAGACGATGGTGTAGCCCGCGTCGGCCAGTGCCTGCGCGAATGCCGTGGCGTTATCCATGCCTTGCGGCGTGGCGTTGCGGCTCCCCACGATGGCCAGCGCGGGGCGGTTGAGAACGGCCCGCTGGCCGGTGAAATAGAGCACGGGCGGCGCGTGACCGAGTTCGAGCAATGCCTGCGGATAGTCCGGGTCGTCCCACGCCAGAAGTTCGTGGCCGGGCTGGGCGAGCCAGTGCAGCGTGCGTGCAAGTGCCTCGGGGGGCACGGGGGTCTGCAGGCGCTCGACGGCCCCGACCGGCAGCAGGGCCGACAACTGGGCGCGCGAGGCCGCCAGCACCGCCTCCGGGCCGCCAAAGGCCCGCAGCAGGATCGCCATCGCGGCGGGGGGCAGCCCTTTGTGGGCGAGTTCGGCCCAGGCCGCGGCAGTGGACGCGGATTCCATGGCAGGCAGAGGATGAACCGGCGGCGACCGCGCCGGCAATCAGACTAAACGCCGAACCGCGACGGCGAGCCTTTAGGGCTGCCGCGCGTAGTCCCCGGGACGGACCGGGTCGGTGGTGCTCAGGACCAGCGCGAAGGATACGCGCTCGAACGTGCGGAAGACGAACATCAAGCCGGTGCGCTCGTCGGCGGGCTGCACATACTCGCGCGGCGTGAACACCGTGGTGGGATCGAGATAGCGCAGGATGATCGTCTGCTGCCGCGACGGCCGCGGATCGATGATTGGCGGAACCACGCGATAGATGGCGAGCACGTTGCCGGGTTCAAGCCCGTCTTGCGTGCCCTTGTCAATGGTGACCACGCCACCGCGGCCGGTTTCGATGTTGTCGAGCGGCACCCGCAGGATGCGGGCGTTGACCGGCTTGTCGGGCGCGTGCGGCGCATAGTTGACGATCGTATCGCGCGGCGCCGGGATCATCCGGTCGCCCACCAGGATTTCCTGGATCGCCGACTCGATGCGCACGGTCGACAATTCACCGAATTTCTCGACGCGGGCGGTGCCGAGGAACCGGTTCTCATACCCCAGCACTTCGCTGCTGTCGAGATTGAGGATCGCGCCGATCGGACGATAGATGTACCAGAGGTCGCCGGCCTTCGGGTCGATATCCAGCACATACACCACGTCGCCGGTGCCGCGTATCACGCGCTCCTGGTTGCGCCCCGACAGGATTTGCGCGGCGTTGTTCAGGCCGCCCGGGCCGGTGACGAGCGGCCGTGTGAGGAAGGCTTCAATATCGCGGGCCGGGATGCTGGGAATGGCATCGGCATTGAGCGGCGTCACGCGCGTGGTCGGCGAGACGACGATGGTATTGGCGTTGGAGGAGCCGCGCGAAAGTTCGAGGCGCGACTGGCCGTCGACCATCACCAGCCGGATCGTGTCACCTGGAAAGATGAGGTGGGGGTTCTTGATCTCGTCCCGGTTCATCCGCCAGATGTCGGGCCAGCGCCACGGGTCCTTGAGGAACTTGCCGGAGATGCCCCACAGCGTGTCGCCCTTGACCACGGTGTAGCTGTCCGGGGCCTTGTCGGCGATCTCAGGTGCGGCAGCCGGGGTCTGCGCGGACGCGCCGATGGTGCCGGCGAGCAACGCCGCGGCAGCAATGGCCAGAATGACGCGCTTCCCTGTGTTAAACTGTTGAAGCATAAAGCCTCTTCCGTGTCGGACGCGCGCGCGCCTCGGGTTGACAGGGCCGTCGCCAACCTAAAGACACCGTCCTAAATCGCCGCAAAATAAGGACTTAACAGGGATTCTGCATCCGGCACCTGCATTTGGCAAGCTATGGCGCTCCTACCCATCCTCGAATATCCCGATCCGCGTCTCAAAAAAGTCGCGGCCAAGGTCACGGCCTTCACGCCGGAGATCGTCCGTCTTGCCCGCGATATGGCCGAGACGATGTATGCCGCCCCCGGCGTCGGCCTTGCTGCCACCCAGGTCGACGTGCACAAGCGCGTGATCACGATCGATATCTCCGACA
>JANMCS010000397.1:0-4314 GCA_031361405.1 Betaproteobacteria bacterium | reverse complement strand
CTTCAACGCCGCCTTGGCCACCTTGCTGGCCGTCCGCATGGTCTTTTTCGCGGTCTTGGTCGCGCTGCTGACGGCGCCGCCGGCCGACCGCGCCGCATTGGTTGCCGTACGTGCCGCACTGGAAGCCGTGCGCGACGCCGTCGATACCGCGCCCTTCACCATCCGTTCGACCGTCGATGGCGGCGGCGCGGGCCGGCGTTTCGGTTTGACGCCGGTGGCCTTGATCAATTCGTTCACCGCTTCGGCCAACACGTCCACGCGCGCGGTGAGCCGTTCCACATCGGTTTGCGTGTGCACGCCGAGCTTCCCCAGCGCGCGGGCCACGCGATCCTCGAAGACCTGTTCCAGCTTGTCCCAGGTGCCGCCCACGCCATGTTTCACTTCGCTGACCTTGGCCTTGGCCGCGCCTTTGGCCGCGGCCGCGGTTTCTGCCGCTGCGCGGCGCGTTTTCGTCTCCAAGACTTCTCCTTGCTTGACCAGTGCTTCGAAGACCTTCGTGCCTTCGGCTTGCGCCCGTGAAAACGCGCCGAGTCCGGCGAGCCAGATGTGCCGCGACGAATCAAGGACCGCTTGCGACATGTCCTTGCCTTCGCCGGATTCCTTGTCGCCCTGGCCGGCCTTGGCCTTCTTCAACATGGTGAATTCTCCTGTGGTGGGCGGGCGCCGGCACGACACGCAGGCGGCGCTCGTTGAATTCTAGATTGCGGGGCTAGAGCATTCATACTAAAGCACGGTGCAAGCCGTGCCTGTCGGAAGCTGCCCCGGGAAGGGTCATCGGGCCACCCCGGACCGCGAAGGGGCTGGCGTACAATCGGCGGCGCGGCCGGCGCGGTCGAGTTTCTGGCCGCGCGGCACGCTACGAACCAACAACGAACGTCGAATCGACCCGGAACAATGCCGGGGCGGGATCGGCGCGTCAGGATTCACAAGCAAGGAGGATGGGATGGCCTACTTCGTCACCGGCGCGACCGGCTTCATCGGACAGTTCCTGGTCCGCAATCTCCTGAAGCGCGGACAGCCGATCTTCGTGCTGGTGCGCAAAGCCTCGGTGAAGAAACTGGATGCATTGCGCGTCGAGTGGGGCGCCACCGACAAGCAGATCATTCCCGTCATCGGCGATCTCGGCAGCAAAAACCTCGGCGTCGCGGAGGCCGACCTGCGCAAATTGAAGGGCAAGGTCGACCAGATGTTTCACCTGGCCGCGATCTACGACCTCAAGGCCGACGCGGCATCGCAGCAGATCGCCAACGTGGACGGCACGCGGCACGCCGTGCAGTTTGCCGATGCGGTGGCGGCGAAATGCTTCCACCATGTGAGCTCGATCGCGGCCGCGGGCCTCTACGACGGCGTGTTCCGTGAGGACATGTTCAGCGAGGCCGAGGAACTCGACCATCCCTACTTCAAGACCAAGCACGACTCGGAAGCGGTGGTTCGCGACGACTGCAAGCGGCCGTTCCGGATCTACCGGCCCGGCTTCGTGGTCGGTGACTCGAAGTCCGGCTACATCGACAAGATCGACGGCCCCTACTACTTCTTCAAGTTCATCCAGAAGATGCGCAACATGCTGCCACCGTGGTTTCCGATGGTGGGCATCGAGGGTGGCCGCATCAATATCGTGCCCGTGGACTATGTCGCCGACGCGATCGACCATCTCGCGCACAAGAAGGGCCTCGACGGCAAGTGTTTCCACCTGACCGACCCGAATCCGCACCGGATCGGCGAAGTGCTCAACATCTTCGCCAAGGTGGCGCATGCGCCGCAGATGACGATGCGCCTCAACGCGCGAATGTTCGGCTTCATTCCCGCACCCATCCTGTACGGATTGGGCTCTCTGGCGCCCGTCAAGCGCATCATGCGCGCGGTGTTGCAGGACTTGGGCGTACCGAAGGACGTCTTCCAGTTCATCAACTGGCCCACCCGCTACGACAACCGGGAAACGGTCAAGGCACTGAAGGGCTCCGGCATCAGCGTACCGGCGCTCGATTCCTATGCGCCGAAGATCTGGGACTACTGGGAGCGCAATCTCGATCCCGATCTCTTCATCGATCGCACGCTCGCCGGCAAGGTCAAGGACAAGGTGATCGTGGTCACCGGAGCCTCGTCAGGCATCGGCAAGGCAACGGCCATCAAGATGGCCGCCGCCGGCGCCAAGGTGATCCTGGTCGCGCGCGGGGAGGAGAAGCTGGTCGAGACCAAGAACGAAATCGAGGCCGCGGGCGGGCGCTGCTGGATGTACACGGCGGACGTGTCCGAACTCGCCTCCTGCGATGCGCTGGTGGCGCGCGTGCTGAAGGAGCACGGCACCTGCCATTACCTGGTGAACAACGCCGGGCGCTCGATCCGGCGCGGCGTGATCAACTCGTTCGATCGCTTCCACGACTACGAGCGCACGATGCAGTTGAACTACTTCGGCGCGCTGCGGCTCATCATGGGCTTCCTGCCGACGATGATCGAGCAGCGGCACGGGCACATCATCAACATCTCGTCGATCGGCGTGCTGTCGAATGCGCCGCGGTTCTCGGCCTATGTCGCATCGAAGGCCGCGCTCGATTCGTTCGCCGCATGCGCATCGTCGGAGTTCCTGGACAAGGGCATCAACTTCACGACGATCAACATGCCGCTGGTGCGCACGCCGATGATCGCGCCCACCAAGATGTACGAGAACGTGCCCACGCTGTCGCCGGAACAGGCGGCCGACCTGGTGGTCGAGGCGGTTGTCTACAAGTCGGTGCGCATCGCAACCAGGCTCGGTATCTTCGGCGCCATCAGCCATGCCGCCGCACCCCGGCTGACGCAGATCATGCTCAACACCGCGTTCAACATGTTCCCCGACTCCGCCGCGGCGCAGGGCAAGAAGGGCGAGCCGGCCGCGCCGCAGGCGTTGAGTCCCGAGCAGATGGCGTTTGCGCAGATCACGCAGGGGATTCATTGGTAGGCGTAGCGAAGGAACCATAGGCGCCTGTAGGCACCTGTAGGCGAGGCTTCAGCCTCGCGGGCACCGCGTCAATATCACCTGCGAGGCTGAAGCCTCGCCTACGGTGTATGCACTTCCCGCGCCTTGCGGATTTGGTCTTCCACGCGCGCCCACACATCGTGATCGCCGATCAGCGCGTTGTGCGCAACGCCCGCGACCGCGATGTTCTCCGCCCAGTCGAGGCGCGCCGAGAGCTGCGGCGTAACCATCGAGTCGTGCCACGACCATAGCGACACCACCGGGACGCTGGCGCGGAATTCGCCGGGCGCGTCGACATCCGCGAGAAACGCGCTGCCGGGCCGCAGTTGCTGTAGCGACTGACCGAACATCATGTACGCGTGGCGACTGCCGTGGAACGGCGTACCGATCGTGATCAGCCGCCGCACGCTCGCGCCGCCATGGCGGCGCAGGTAGGTCAGGCCGACGAGTCCGCCCATGCTGTGCCCCACCAGCACGACCTGTTGGGCACCGGTCGCGGCGCGGATGGCGGCAACCTTTTGCGCCACCTGGTCGGCGAAGCTTTCAATGGGTCCGAGCGGCGGGCCGTAGGACAGCGCATAGACCGGCCCTACGCCCTGCGCGTCGAGGTATCCCTGCATGCCGAACCATACGCCGGCGTTGCAGCCTACGCCGTGGATCAGCAGCACCGGCAGGTCGGCGGGTGCCGGTGGCGGATCGCGCACCAGCAGGCGATAGAAAATCATCTTGGGCGCGGACTTCGACAGGGCCGCGAATTCGCTGGCAAAGAGGCGCGCGCGCTGCCCCCACCCGAGCACGACGTCCGCGGGCCGCGGGGAGCGCATCCACGCGCCCATCGACACCCACACGGTGGTGAAGAACAGGGGCCCGGCGAGATACGCGAACGGCAGCCCGAGCACGAACGGCCACACCGCCGCGCCACCGGCCACCATGTAAGCGGCCCATGCAACATAGGCGGCAATGCCGCCGCCAACCAGCAGAGCGAGGGTGAGAGCGGTCCACATGACCGCCCATGATAAGCGTAGCTGGAGTCAGCCCGGCACAGGCGCCAGCGATTTGCGGAAGCGGTTCAACTGCTGCACCGAATCGAAGGTCTCGCCGAAAAGCGACGACAGGTTCTTGAGGATCATGCCGATCACGCGTTGCTCCCACTTGGCATCGAAGCGGATCTGCTCGTCAAGCCAGCGCTCGAGCCAAGACGGGTCGGGCAGCTTGCTTTGCACGGTGTCGTCCGGAAACATGGACTTGTTGACGTGCAGGTTGGTGGGATGCAGCGGTTTGCTCGCGCGCGCGGCGCTGGCCATCAACACGCCGATCTTGGCAAAGGCCTGCTTGGCGCCGATGCCGCCGCGCTCCAGCGC
>JANMCS010000475.1:0-12487 GCA_031361405.1 Betaproteobacteria bacterium | reverse complement strand
ACGAACGACGCGACGAAGGCTACGGCCACGCCGATGATGGTGAGCCAGTGCGACGCCGACCGCGGCATCTTCGCGCCGAAGAGTCCCACGACCACGGCCGCCAGCAGCGGCGCCATGGGGACCAGCAGGTAGAGACCTTGCATCGTCATCGTCGCCGCCTCAACCCTTCAGCTTGCCGAGGTCGTCGACATTGATGGTGCCGGCGTTGCGGAACAGCAGGACCAGGATCGCGAGGCCGATGGCCGACTCGGCCGCTGCCACGGTCAGGATGAAGAACACGAAGACCTGCCCGTCCATGTTGCCGAGGTAGCGGGAGAAGGCGATGAAGTTCATGTTGACGGCGAGCAGCATCAGCTCGATCGCCATCAGGATGATGATCACGTTCTTCCGGTTGAGGAAGATACCCGCCATGCTGATGGCGAACAGGACGGCGCCCAGCACGAGGTAATGCGCCAGTGTGGGCGCGGTGAAGAGTGACGACATCATGTCCCTGTTGTTATCGTGTCGCGGCGGTGGTCGGCGCCAATGCGCCGGCCTCCCGCCCCGGTCATTCCCTGGTTTCCGAAGGCAGGTGCAAGAGCCGCACGCGATCCTCGCGGCGGACCTTCACCTGCTGCCCGGGGTCCTGATACTTGGTGTCGCGGCGCTTGCGATGCGTCAGGGCGATGGCCGCGATGATGGCCACCAGCAGCAGCACCGCGGCGATTTCGAACGGATAGACGTAGTCGATATAGATCAGCTTGCCCAGCGCCTTGGTGTTGCTGCCGGCCGCTTCGGGCGGCGCCTCGTTGCCGCCGACGCCGCTGCCGATCAGCACCAGCGCCATCTCGATCAGCACCAGCAACCCGACGGTGGCGCCCACCGGCACGTAGCTGCGAAAGTTGGTGCGCAGGCTGTCGAAATTGACGTCGAGCATCATCACGACGAACAGGAACAGCACCATGACGGCGCCCACGTAGACCAGCACCAGCGCGATCGCCAGGAACTCGGCCTTGAGCAGGATCCACAGGCCGGAGGCCGTGAAGAAGCACAGCACGAGCCACAGCGCGGCGTGCACGGGATTGCGCGTCGTGATGACCCGCAGCGCCGCGAAGATGAGGATCGCGGCGAATATATAAAATGTGGCAGTCGAAAAGCTCATGGATTTTTACCGGTACTTGGCATCCTCTTCGCGATCGCGCGCGATCTGCGCCTCGTACCGGTCGCCCACCGCCAGCAGCATGTCCTTGGTGTAATACAGGTCGCCGCGCTTCTCGCCGCAATATTCCAGGATGCGCGTCTCGACGATGGAATCCACCGGGCAGCTCTCCTCGCAGAAGCCGCAGAAGATGCACTTGGTGAGATCGATGTCGTAGCGGGTGGTGCGCCGCGTACCGTCGGCACGCTGTTCGGATTCGATGGTGATGGCCAGCGCCGGACACACCGCTTCGCACAGCTTGCACGCGATGCAGCGCTCCTCGCCGTTGGGATAACGGCGCAACGCATGCAGGCCGCGGAAGCGCGGGCTCTGCGGCGTCTTTTCTTCCGGGAACTGCACGGTGACCTTGCGCGCAAACAGGTAGCGGCCGGTCAGCGCCATGCCCTTAAGCAGCTCGGCGAGCAGCCAGGTATCGAAGAAGCCCTTGACGCGTGGATTCACCGGGTTCTCCTAGTGGAACAGGGGCGCGAAACGCGTCTGCATCATGACGCCGAGGAACACGATCCAGATCAGCGTGACCGGAATGAATACTTTCCAGCCCAGCCGCATCACCTGGTCGTAGCGATAGCGCGGAAATGTCGCGCGCACCCACAGGAAGCACAGCAGCACGAACGCCATCTTGCCGGCGAGCCAGATGAAACCGTCGCCCAGCGGCGCCGTGCCGAACACCGTCATTTCATTCAGGAGCGGCCACGGCGCGAGCCAGCCGCCCAGGAACATCAGCGCGGTCAGCGCCGCGATCAGGATCATGTTCATGTATTCGGCCAGGAAGAACACGGCAAAGGCCACACCCGAGTATTCGACGTGGAAACCCGCAACGATTTCGGATTCGCCTTCGGCCATGTCGAACGGGTGGCGGTTGGTCTCGGCGAGGCCGGACACGAAGTAGACGACGCAGAGCGGCAGCAACGGCCACACGTACCAATGCGCCGCACCGCCTTCCTGGCCGCGCACGATGTCGGTGAGGTTCAGGCTGTTGGCGCACATCAGTACGCCGATCAGCGCAAAGCCCATCGCAATTTCATAGGAAACGATCTGGGCGGCGGAGCGCAGCGCGCCGAGGAACGCGTATTTGGAATTGGAGGCCCAACCGGCCAGGATGATTCCGTACACACCCATCGACGACATCGCGAGCACGTACAACAGACCGGCATTGATGTTGGCCAGCACCATCGTGTCGGTGAACGGCACCACGGCCCAGGCCGCCAGCGCGGGGCCGATGGCCAGCAGCGGCGCGATGAAGAACAAGTAACGGTTGGCGCCCGTGGGCACCACGATTTCCTTGAACAGCAGCTTGGCCACGTCGGCAAAGGGCTGCAACAAACCGAAAGGTCCCACGCGATTGGGCCCGATGCGCACCTGCATGTAGCCGATCACCTTGCGCTCGGCGTATGTCATGTAGGCCACGGACAGGATTAGTGGAACGGCGATGGCCACGATCTTGACCAGTGTCCACACCACGATCCAGGCGGGACCCAGCCATTGCTGCACGGGTGCGAGGAACTCCATCACGCCTCGGCCTCCGGACGCATGCCGATAGTCGAACGCAACGTTGTCGGCCTCGGGGCAATCGCGCGCCGACGGGCCCTACGGGCCTTCGCTCGACCTGCGGTCTCGCGCGTCGCGCTCATGCCCGCTCGACTTTCACGGGCCCGGACAGCCCTTCAAGCCCGCACGTCGACGGATGCGCGGCGGCGATGCGGACCACGCCCGGCGGCACGCCGGCGTCGACCATGGCCGTGAGCACGGCTTCGCCCTGCCCCTGCGTGACCTTGACCTGGCCACCGTCGGCAAGCCCGAGCGTGTCGAACAGCGAGCGATGCATCCGCGCCTTCGGTGGCCGGGCATCCGCCGTCAACTGCAACGGCGCCGAACGTCGCACCAGCGCGTCGGCGGAATAGATGGGCACATCGGCCACGCGTTGGATGCCTGCCGTGGATGCCGGCGGCGCGGTGACGGGAACGCGCGTTCCATTGTCGAGGCTGGACGCGGCGGTGGCGCCGTCGGCCAGCACGGCCTGACGCACGTCGGGTGCGGATTCCGCGTCGAAGCCCGGCAGCTTCAGCATCGAACCCAGCACCCGCAGGACTTTCCAGCCGGGGCGCGTATCGCGCAGCGGCGGCACCACGCCGTGAAATTCCTGCAGGCGCCCTTCACAGTTCACGAACGATCCCGCGGTTTCGGTGAACGGCGCGATCGGCAACAACACATCCGCGTAACTCATGCCGTGCCGGAACGGGCTCATCACGACGACGAGGTCCGCTTTCTCGAGCGCGGAGCGCGCCGCGCGCGGATTGGCGAAATCAAATTCGGCTTCGGCGTGCAGCAGGACATAGCCGCGCCGGGGATCGTCGAGCATGGCCTGCACATTCATGCCGCCGCTTTGCGGCAACGCGCCGGCCAGATGCGCGCCGACGGTGTTGGCGGCTTCGGTCAGCACGCCAAGCGTGGCGCCGGTGATTGTGGCCAGTGCTTGCGCCAGCGCATGGAGCGCCGAGGCCTCCGCATGTTGCACGGCGTAATTGCCCAGCAGGATCGCGGGTGTCTTGCCCGAAGCGAGACTGGCGGCGATGGCGATATCGACGGCAGTGGGCGCGACATCGGCAAGCGCAGACGGCACCGGCTTGCCTGCCGCGTTGGCCGCGGCCACCACGATGCCCGCCAGCGCCAGCGGCAACTGCGACGGGGGGACGATCGATTTGTGCGCCAGGCGCACGAGCCAGTCGTCGTCGACCGAGTGCAGCGTCGATACCTGCGTGCCTTTCTTGGCCGCCTGGCGCAAACGCTGTGCCAGCAACGGCTGATCCTTGCGCAGGAAACTGCCGATCACCAGCACGCGATCGCGCGTGTTGACGTCGGCGATGGCCATGCCGAGCCACGGCACTCCTGCAGCATGGCCGTCGCCGCGGAAGTCGCTTTGCCGCAACCGGAAATCGATGTTGTCGCTGCCCAGGCCCCGCATCAGGCGTCCCGCGAGCGTAAGTTCCTCGAGCGTCGCGTGCGGCGACACCAGCGCCCCCACCGCGCCCGCGCCATGCCTGGCCACGATGTCGGTGAGGCCATGAGCCACAACCTCGAGCGCCGTGGCCCAGTCGACCGTTTTCCATTCGCCGCCCTGCTTCACCATCGGCGCCGTCAGACGCTCGTCGGAGTTGAGCGCCTCGTAGGAAAAACGGTCCTTGTCCGAGATCCAGCATTCGTTGATGGCCTCGTTTTCCAGCGGCAGCACCCGCATGACGCGGTTGCCCTTGACCTGCACCACCAGGTTGCTGCCCAGACCATCATGCGGCGACACCGACTTGCGCCGCGACAACTCCCACGTGCGCGCGGCATAGCGAAACGGCCGCGACGTCAGCGCGCCCACCGGGCACACGTCGATCGAATTGCCGGACAGCTCGGAGTCGACCGTCTTGCCGACAAAGGCCACGATCTCTGAGTGCTCGCCGCGGCCGATCATGCCGAGCTCCATCACGCCGGCAATTTCCTGGCCGAAGCGCACGCAACGCGTGCACTGGATGCAGCGGCTCATTTCCTCGGCCGAGATCAGCGGGCCAATGTCCTTGTGGAACACCACGCGCTTGGGCTCGTTGTAGCGCGACGACGAGCCGCCGTAACCCACGGCCAGGTCCTGCAACTGGCATTCGCCGCCCTGGTCGCAGATGGGACAGTCGAGCGGATGGTTGATCAGCAGGAATTCCATCACGCCCTTCTGCGCCTTGATGGCGGAGGCCGATTGCGTCCAGACCTTCATGCCTTCGGTGGCGGGCGTGGCGCAGGCCGGCAACGGCTTGGGGGCCTTTTCGACCTCGACCAGGCACATCCGACAGTTGGCCGCGATGGACAGCTTCTTGTGATAACAGAAATGCGGGACGTAGATCCCAAGCGCCGTGGCGCCGTCCATGACGGTGCTGCCCGGATTGACCTGCAACGGCTTGCCGTCGATTTCGATGTTCAGCATGGTGGACGCGTCGGCTTCAGGCGCTAGATGTAAGTCGGCACAAGGCAGTGCTTGTGATCGATGTGGTACTGGAATTCGTCGCGGAAATGCTTGATGAAACTCTTCACCGGCAGCGCCGCGGCATCGCCCAGCGCGCAGATCGTGCGGCCGGCGATGTTGTCGGCCACCGAGTTCAACGCGTCGAGGTCTTCGTTGCGGCCCTGGCCGTGCTCGATGCGATCGACCATGCGCCACAGCCAGCCGGTGCCTTCGCGGCACGGCGTGCACTGGCCGCACGATTCCTCGTAGTAGAAGTACGACAGCCGCAGCAGCGACTTCACCATGCAGCGGGTGTCGTCCATGATGATCACGGCGCCCGACCCCAGCATCGATCCCGCCTTGGCGATGGAGTCGTAGTCCATGTCGGTGGCCATCATCACGTCACCCGGCAACACGGGCATCGACGAGCCACCCGGTATGCAGGCTTTGAGCGCGCGTCCGCCGCGCATGCCCCCGGCCATCTGCAGCAACGTGGCAAACGGCGTGCCTAGCTTCACTTCGTAATTGCCTGGGCGCACGACATCGCCCGACACCGAGAAGATCTTGGTGCCGCCGTTGTTGGGCCTGCCCAGCGCCAGGAAGGCCTCGCCACCATGGTTGATGATCCACGGCACCGCGGCAAAAGTCTCGGTGTTGTTGATCGTCGTGGGCTTGCCGTAGACGCCGAAGGAAGCAGGGAACGGCGGCTTGAAGCGCGGTTGCCCCTTCTTGCCTTCGAGGGATTCCAGCAGCGCCGTTTCCTCGCCACAGATATACGCGCCGAAACCGTGGTGATTGTGCAGGTGGAACGAAAACGCCGAGCCCAGGATGTTGTTGCCCAGCAGGCCCGCGGCGTAGGCTTCCTCGACCGCCTCCTCGCAGCGCAGGTACGCGTCCCAGATCTCGCCGTGGATGTAGTTGTAGCCGCGAACGGCGCCCATCGCATAGCCGCCGATGATCATGCCCTCGATCACCGCATGGGGGTTGTAGCGCAGGAGGTCGCGGTCTTTGAACGTGCCCGGCTCGCCTTCGTCGGAATTGCACACGACGTACTTGTCGCCCGCGTAATTCTTGGGCATGAAACTCCACTTGAGCCCGGTCGGAAAGCCAGCACCCCCGCGGCCGCGCAAGGCCGACTTCTTCAACTCGGCCACGATCTGGTCGGGCGTGATCTTGTCCGCGATGATTTTTTTCAGCGCGTCGTAGCCACCCCGCGCGACGTAGTCCTTAAGCCGCCAGTTGTTGCCGTTCAACCCCGTCATCAGGATCGCGTCGGGACCGTAGTCCAGGAATTCGGCGGGCGCGTTCATGCAGCGTCTCCATGTCCGGGCCGGCCTTCGCCCCGCGCGGCGGCCTGCTTCAGTTCGTCGACCAGTTCATCCAGCCGGGCATCGTTCATGAAGCTGCACATGCGCCGGTCGTTGACGATCAGCACGGGGGCATCGCCGCACGCACCCATGCATTCGCCTTCCTTCAGCGTGAACACGCCGTCCGCGCTGGTCTGGTTATAGCCAGCGACATCGACCCGCGCCTTGAGATGCGCGGCTGCGCCTTCGGCGCCCGACAGCGCACACGGCAGGCCGGTGCAGATCGAGATCTTGAAACGCCCCTGCGGCCGCATGTTGTACATCGTGTAGAACGTGGCCACCTCATAGACCGCCACCGGCGCCATGCCGAGATAGCCGGCCACCGCATCCATCACGGCGGTGGAGAGCCAGCCATGCTCGTCCTGCGCAAAGCCCAGCGCCGACATCACGGCCGACTGCTTCTGGTCGGCGGGATACTTGGCCACTTCGCGGTCGATTTTCTGCTGGAGTTCGGCGGAGAGCATGCGGTTATCCATCAGCGGATGTAATAGCCGGCCACGCGCCACAGGCGGTCGTTTTCACGGACCAGCGTGACCTCTTCCTGCGCCGTCTTGTTGGCCACGAACCGGGTGTCGAACAGGATCACGATCTTTTCGCCCGGCTCGCCCTTGGGGTCGGGCGTGGTGTAGGCGAGCTTCTCGGCCTTGCGCAATACCACGCGACCGAACCGCTTGCGCATGTCGCGCATGCCGTCGCGCCACTGCTCGCGCGTGACCATCGACTTGAAGTCGGCCGCCGCCATCGCGTAGGCATTGGCGCTTGACCCCGCATCCACCGGCACCAGCCACCGCTCCGCCGCGTTCAAGGCCTGCATTTCTTCCGGCGTCATGGCCGCGGTGGCTACGCCGGCCGCGCTGGCGCACCAGGCCAGCAGCAGCGCCAGGACGAAGGTGCGGCGTGCGTTCACCGGTCCACCGAACCGAACACGATGTCCTGCGTGCCGATGATCGCCACGACGTCGGCAATCATGTGGCCGCGCGACATCTCGTCAAGCGCCGCCAGGTGCACATAGTCGGGGGCGCGCAGCTTCACGCGATAGGGCTTGTTGGCGCCGTCGGAGATGATGTAGACGCCGAACTCGCCCTTGGGATGCTCGATGGCGGCATAGACCTCGCCGGGCGGCACATGCATGCCTTCGGTGAAGAGCTTGAAGTGGTGGATCAGCTCCTCCATGTTCGCCTTCATCGCCTCGCGATCGGGCGGCGCAATCTTGTGGTTGCCGGTGATGACGGGGCCCGGATTGACCTTGAGCCACGCGATGCACTGCTGGATGATCCGGTTGGACTGCCGCATCTCCTCGATGCGCACCAGGTAGCGATCGTAGCAGTCGCCGTTCACGCCGACCGGAATGTCGAACTGCATCCGGTCGTAGACCTCGTAGGGCTGCTTCTTGCGCAGGTCCCACGGCACGCCTGAGCCACGCAGCATGGCGCCGGTGAAGCCCAGCGCCATCGCGCGTTCCGGCGTGACCACGCCGATGCCGACGGTGCGCTGCTTCCAGATCCGGTTGTCGGTCAGCAGTTCTTCGTACTCGTCGACGCGCTTCGGAAAGCGGTCGGTGAAATCCTGCAGGAAATCGAGCAGCGAGCCCTGACGGTTTTCGTTCAGCCGCTCCATCGCGCGCGCATTGCGCAGCTTGGACGCCTGGTACTGCGGCATGCGGTCGGGCAGGTCGCGGTAGACGCCGCCGGGCCGGTAATAGGCGGCGTGCATCCGTGCGCCGGACACCGCTTCGTAGACATCGAACAGGTCCTCGCGCTCGCGGAACGCGTAGAGGAACGGCGTCATCGCACCTACGTCGAGCGCGTGTGCGCCAAGCCACAGCAGGTGGTTGAGGATGCGCGTGACTTCGTCGAACATCGTGCGGATGTATTGCGCGCGCTCCGGCACGTCGATGCCCAGCAGCCGCTCGATGGCCAGACAATAGGCGTGCTCGTTGCACATCATCGACACGTAGTCGAGGCGATCCATGTACGGCAACGACTGGAGGTAGGTCTTGTGCTCGGTGAGCTTCTCGGTACCCCGGTGCAGCAGACCGATATGCGGGTCCGCGCGCTCGATCACTTCGCCGTCCAATTCGAGCACGAGCCGCAGCACCCCGTGCGCCGCCGGATGCTGCGGGCCGAAATTCATCGTGTAGTTGCGAATCTCCGCCACTACTTGGTCCCCGCGTAGTTGTCTTCGCGGATCACCCGCGGCGTGACTTCACGCGGCTCGATCGTGACCGGTTGGTAGATCACGCGGCGCTGCTCCGGGTCGTAGCGGACTTCGACGTAGCCGGACAGCGGAAAATCCTTGCGGAACGGATGGCCGACGAAGCCGTAATCGGTGAGCAGGCGGCGCAGGTCGGGGTGGCCGTCGAACACGATACCGTAGAGATCGAAGGCCTCGCGTTCGAACCAGTTGGCGGCCGGCCAGATGTCCTGCACGCTGGGCAGCACCGGAAAACCATCGTCGGCGGCGAACGCGCGCACACGCAGCCGCCGGTTATGGGCCAAGGACAGCAGATGATAGACGGCGGCGAAACGCAGGCCGTCCCAGGCCCCGTCGCCATAGGTGGAATAATCGACGCCGCAGACGTCGATCAGCGACTCGAACTTGAGCGTCGCGGTATCGCGCAGCGACATCATGGCGTCGCGCAGGCGCTCGGGCGCGACGACGATGGTGATCTCGCCGCGGTCGACCACCATGCCCTGCAGCAGGTCGCCCAGTGCAGCGGGCAGCGCCGCTTCCAGGTTGTCGATGCGGGTGGTCATCAGCGGGCGATGGTGTTGGTGCGCCAGATCTTGTTCTGCAGCTGCAGGATGCCGTAGATCAGCGCCTCGGAGGTGGGCGGACAGCCGGGCACATAGATGTCGACCGGCACCACGCGATCGCAACCGCGCACGACCGAATATGAGTAGTGGTAATAGCCGCCGCCATTGGCACACGAGCCCATCGAAATCACCCAGCGCGGCTCGGCCATCTGGTCGTAGACCTTGCGCAGCGCCGGCGCCATCTTGTTGCACAGCGTGCCGGCGACGATCATCACGTCGGATTGGCGCGGACTGGGCCGGAACACGATGCCGAAGCGATCGAGGTCGTAACGGGCGGCCCCGGCATGCATCATTTCGACGGCGCAGCACGCAAGGCCGAAGGTCATCGGCCACATCGAGCCGTTGCGCGCCCAGTTGATGACGCTGTCGAGCGTCGTGGTGACGAAGCCCTGCTCGAGTACGCCATCAATAGCCATGGTTCACCTCCGCACCCATTCGCCGCCTCCTTGCACCGTTGCGTTGGCCGCAACGACTGCGTGTCGGCCGCAGGTCAATCGCGCGGCGCCGCGCCCTTCGGGCCTCGGCTCGGCCTTTGGCCTCACCCGCCGCACTCATTCCCATTCGAGTGCACCTTTTTTCCACTCGTAAGCGAACCCGACGACAAGGATCAACAGGAACACCATCATCGCGACAAAGCCTTCGAAGCCGATCTCGGGCAGCACAACGGCCCACGGCACGAGGAAGGCGATCTCGAGGTCGAAGAGGATGAACAGGATGGCGACGAGGTAATAGCGAACGTCGAACTTCATTCGCGCGTCTTCGAAAGCCTCGAAGCCGCACTCGTAGGGGGAGAGCTTTTGCGCGTCGGGCCGGTTGGGCGCCAGCAGCGAGCCGAGCGAAAGGAGCAGAACCCCGAGCCCGAGCCCGACGACGATGAAGAGAAGAATCGGGAAATACTGTTCCAGCATCGCGGATTGCCCTGGCGTGAAATACGCCGCCGTGCCCGGTTGAACGACGAGCGCCGCGCGGTGAACCAGGTCCGCGTTGCGCGTTTTGCAACGTATGGTCCGCGTCATGCATGCGGACCGCTCAAGTTGGTGCCGGCGGGGAGACTCGAACTCCCACGGCTTTCGCCACTGCCCCCTCAAGACAGCGTGTCTACCAATTTCACCACGTCGGCATTACAAAGTTCGTACTGCGCATCGCTTGCGGTGCCCGGCCCGCGCACCGCCAGCAACGAGTGCTTATTTCGGAACGTCGGCGGCCTTGGACGGCACGCTTGGCGGCGCGCCGTCGGCGGCCGGCGTCACTGGCGCACCCGGCAGCACCGCGGGCTTGGGAACATCCCCCGCCTTCGTGACCGGGGCATTGCCCATCACGCCCTGCTGCATCACATCCTTCGGCACCGCTTTGGTCGAGCCGAGATAGGTGAGCCCCAGGCTCGAGAAAAAGAATACGGCCGCCAGCACCGCGGTGCTGCGCGACAGGAAGTTGGCCGAGCCGGAGGCGCCGAAGAGGCTGCCCGACGAGCCGCTGCCGAAGGCCGCGCCCATGTCCGCACCCTTGCCATGCTGCAACAGCACCAGTCCGCACAGCGTCACCGCCACGCCGATATGCACCAACAACAACAACGATTCCAGGATTGCCATGGTTCTTCCCATCTCCGCCCGCGCCCGCAGCCCAACGCTTCAGGCACCGGCAATGGCTAAAAATTCAATTGCGTCCAACGACGCGCCGCCGACCAGACCACCGTCAATGTCCGGCATCGCAAACAGCGCACCGGCGTTGCCCGACTTCACACTTCCGCCATACAGCAGCGTCACCTCCGGCGCCTGGGCACGTTGCAGTCGCTGCCGGAGGAACGCGTGCACCGCCTGCGCCTGCTCGGGGGTGGCCGTGCGGCCCGTGCCAATGGCCCAAACCGGTTCGTACGCCACCACCACCAGCGCCAGCTGCTGCTGCAACACGGCGGCCACTGCGTCAAACTGCCGGCCCACCACCGCCTGCGTGGCCCCGGCATCGCGTTCGGCCAGGGTTTCGCCCACACACACCACCGGCGTCAGGCCTGCCGCCAGCGCGGCGACAGCCTTCGCCGCCACCAGGGCGTCCGTTTCGGCGTGCAACTGCCGTCGTTCGGAGTGCCCCACCAGCACCATGCTGGCGCCGAATTCGGCGATCATCCCGCCGGACACGTCACCGGTAAAGGCCCCCGCAGCGTGGTCGCTGACATCCTGCGCCCCCCACCGCCAGGCGGTGCCCGCCAAAACGTCCCGGGCCTGCCCTAGATAGGGGAAGGGAACGCAAACCGCAACCTCCCGGCCCGATCGGTCCTGCCAACCGGCAGCCAGCGCCGTCAACAGTGCCGCGTTGGAGGCCAATCCGCCGTTCATTTTCCAGTTGCCAACGACGAGCTTGCTGCGCATTTCAGTGTGACCGCGTATGGCTGATTCGACCGTTGGCCCGGGCTGCCGCGGGATGCCCGCGCCCGCGACTGCAGGCAGGCAACAGTTCCCTCGGCGAAAAGACCCGCCAAAACCCCGAGATTTTACCGCGCCGCAGCACAGGGGGTCAAACCGCACCCGGCACGGCCCGGGCGCGGCGGCCGGTTCACACCCCGGCCAACGCCCGCGCGCGCTTGATGACCGGGGGCAGGAACCACGCCGCAAGCGTCAGGACGCCCAACGTGGCCGCCAGCGGACGGGTGAAGAAGGCGAGCAGGTTGCCGTCGGATTTGATCATCGACGTGATGAAGTTTTCCTCCAGCATGCCGCCCAGCACGACGCCCAGGATGGCCGGCGCGATGGGAAACCCGTTTTCCTCCAGCACATACGCCACCACGCCGGCCACCAGCATCACGCCGATGTCGAACGGCGTGTTGTTGATCGCGAAGGCGCCGACGATGCAGAACAACAGGATCACCGGCATCAGCATGTTGCGCGGCACCAGCAGGATCTTCTTGGCTGCCTTGATGCACAGGAAACCGAGCGGGATCATGATGATGTTGGCCAGGATGAACAGGATGTAGACGGCGTAGATGTTCTGCGGATTTTGCGTGAACAGCGTCGGGCCGGGGTTCATGCCCTTCATGTACAGCACGCCGATCACGATGGCCGTGATCGAGTCGCCCGGGATGCCGAACACCAGCGCGGGAATCCACGCGCCGGCCAGCGCGCTGTTGTTGGCCGCGCCC
>JANMCS010000307.1:0-19444 GCA_031361405.1 Betaproteobacteria bacterium | reverse complement strand
TAGACGTTGCTGATGAGATAGTGATTCTGCGCGAGCAGGGTGGGCGGGTTGTTTTCCGCGCCGTCGACCACGCCGGTTTCCAGCGCGCCGTAGAGTTCGTTGAACCCCATCGCGACACCGCTGCCGCCCATCGCATTCATC
Organism: Betaproteobacteria bacterium; assembly: GCA_031361405.1. Lineage (GTDB taxonomy): Bacteria > Pseudomonadota > Gammaproteobacteria > Burkholderiales > Casimicrobiaceae > VBCG01. The sequence continues at coordinate 19,303 of JANMCS010000307.1, read as the reverse complement.
GTCTCGACGAAGATCGGGTTACCCATCATCCGGATTTTCTGGCCCTTCAGGTCGGCGGGAACCTTGACCGGCTTCTTGCCGTAGACGTTGCGCACACCGGCATCCATCCAGCCCAGCGCCACGATCTTCGACGCCGGATTGTTGTTGATCTTGTCGAGCAGTTCCTGGCCGATGGGGCCGTCGATCACTTTGCGCATGTGCGCTTCATCGCGGAAGATGAACGGCAGGTTGAACACGTTGAGCTCGTCGACCACCGGCCCCATCGCGCCGACCGAGATGCGCGCGATCTGCAACGCGCCGACCTGCGCCTGCTCGATCATTTCCTTTTCGCCGCCCAACTGCATCGACGGATACATCTGGACCGAAATGCGGCCGTTGGTCTGCGCCTCCATCTGCTTGCCCATCCACAGGATGGCTTCGACGGTGGGATAGCCGAGCGGATGCACGTCTGAGGCCTTCCAGACAACCTTGGCCTGGGCCGCGGCCGACAGTGGTACGGCCGCGGTGCCGATGGCAAGCAACGCCGCGAGCAGCGTGGTTAGGGTGCGTTTGTTCATGTGGGTCTCCTCCCCGTGGGATACGGTTCACGTCGATGTTGTTGGCCCGGCGGAACGCCAGGCAGCGATACGCTTGGAATTATTATTCTGAGCACTCTGGAAATAGTATAAACATTCTAAATGCAGTTGCCTAGCCAGTACACCGCGGTTGGGCCCGAATGGCGGCATTGCGCTCGCCTGGCAACCTGCTCCCTGCGGATGCGCATAGGCTTGTGGTTCATTTATAGTCCCGACTGTTCAATGCTCACCCAGGTGCAATGCCATGAAGCTCCACTATTCGCCGGCCTCGCCCTATGCGCGCAAGGTCCTGGTGTGTGCCGTTGAGCTCGGGCTGCGCGACCGGATCGAGGTGATCCCGGTGAATGTCTCGCCGACGGCGCCCAATCCCGCCGTCGCTGCGCACAACCCGCTGATGAAGGTGCCCACGCTCGAGCGCGACGACGGTACGCCGTTGTTCGATTCGGCAGTGATCTGCGAATACCTCGACATGCTCGGAAACGGTGCATTGTTCCCGCGCGCGGACGAGCCCCGGTGGCAGACATTGCGCGAACAAGCGTTGGCGGACGGAATCTTGGATGCGGCGTTGCTCCTGCGCTATGAAACCTTCGCGCGACCGGAGCCATTGCGGTGGACCGCATGGATCGACGGGCAGCGGCTCAAGATTGCGCAGGCGCTCGACCACCTCGATGCGCAGGATCGCGATCCGGCCCGGCCGCTGCACATCGGCGCGATCACCATCGGGTGCGCATTGGGCTACCTTGACCTGCGGTTTGCCGACGACAGATGGCGCGATGGCCGCGCGAACCTGGCACGCTGGTTCGATGCGATCTCGGCGCGGGAGTCGTTTCGCACGACCAACCCTGCTGGCTAGATCAATTCAGCCCGTGCGGTGGGCCAGAAATGTCCGCAACCGCTCGATGCCGTCGGCAAGCCGCGCAATATCGGAGGCAAAGCACCAGCGGATGAACCCTTCGCCCTCGGGGCCGAAGGCGATGCCGGGGGCGAGACCGAGCCCTGCCTCGCTGACCAGGCGTTTGCAGAAATCGAGGCTGTCGGCCATGCCCCGCACGCGAAAGAACGCATACATGGCGCCGGGCGGCGCGATGGCCTCAACGGCCGGAAGGCGGCGCAGCTCGTGGTGCAGAAAGTCGCGGGATTTGCGGAAGTGCGCCACCGTATGCGCGATGGTGGACTCGCCGTCGCGTACCGCCACGATGCCGGCGCGCTGCACGAATCCCGGCGCGCACGAGGTGTTGTATTCGATGAGCTTGGCCATGTCGGTGACGAGCGCGGGCGGTGCGACCACCCAGCCCAGCCTCCAGCCGGTCATCAGCCACGACTTCGAGAACGTATTGGTGGCCACCAGCCGGGAACCCGGATCGGAAATGTCGAGGAACGACGGCGAGCAGCCGTTGGCGGCGTCTTCGAAGTACAGGCGCTCATAGGCGTCGTCGGCCACGATCCAGATGCCCAGCTTCGCGCAATGGTCGAGAACCACGCGCTGATCCGCCGCCGACATGGTCCAGCCGGTGGGATTGTTCGGCGAGTTGATGTAGACGACACGCGTGTCCGGCGTCAACCGGGCGAGCAGGTGCTCGACGTCCAGCGTCCATCCATGCACGCCGAATTGCAGCGCCACGCACTCCACCGTCGCACCGAGGATCTGCGGAATTTCCACCAGGTTGGGCCACAACGGCGTGATGGCGACGACGCGATCGCCCGGGCCCACCAACGCCTGGGTGGCGATCATCAACGCCGACATGCCCGAGTTGGTGACGGCGATATGCGCGTCATCCACCGGACGGTGCAGGCGTGTGACATACGCCGCCAGCGTGGATCGCAATTCGGGTAATCCAAGATTCTGCGTGTAATAGGTGTCGCCCGCCTGGAGCGCGTCGATACCGGCCTGCCGGATGAAGGCCGGCGTGACCTGGTCGGGCTCGCCGAACCAGAACGCCAAGACATCGCCGCGCGCCATGCCCGCATTGGCCACCTCGCGGATCTTGGACGCGCGCAGCTCGCGCACGGCATTGCGCGCGTGCAGGTCGGAATGCATGGGTGTCATCTGAGGCAACCTTCCCGCAGCCGGGTCATGCAACGGCGAAGACGTCCACCATCGCAGCCTTGCCCTTGAGCGGCACCGGACCGAGCGCCTCGACGCCGATCTGGTCACCGAGTGCTGACCGGGTGGTGCCATCCATCAGGATCGGGCGCTGCACGACCTTGGTATGCGCTTCGAGCCGGGCCGCCACGTTGACCGTGTCGCCAATGCACGTGTACGCGGCGCGATCGTTGGTGCCGGTGTAGCCCGCCACCATTTCACCGGTGGCGATGCCCACGCCAATGCGAATGGTGGGTTTGTCGATGGCCACGCGCTCGTGATTGAAGAGTTCGATCAGCTCGATCATTTCCTGCGCCGCGCGCACCGCACTGGTGGCGTGGTCGGGTAGAGGCACCGGCGCGCCGAATACCGCCATCAATCCATCGCCCATCATCATCGTGACGATGCCGCCGTGACCGCCGATGGCATCGAACATCAGCGCGTAGTAGGTGTTAAGCAATTCGATGGTCTCTTCTGGCGTCTGCGCTTCGGCCAGCGACGTGAAGTCGCGGATGTCGGAGAACAGGATCGTCGCGGTGACGCGTTTGCCGCCCAGCGAGAATCCAGAGTCCTGCAGGTCCTGCGCCACCTCCGGGGTGGCGAAGCGGCGTACCAGCGCCTTCTGCTGGTCGCGCAGCCGCTTCTTTTCCAGACTGGCGCCGATGCGCGCCTTCAGCAGGACCGGATTGACGGGCTTGGCGAGATAGTCTTCGGCACCGAGTTCGATGCAGCGCACGACGTTGGCGATGCCTTCGAGTGACGACGTCACGATCACAGGCGTGTCGCGCATTTGCAGGTCGCCGACCATCTGCTCCAGTACCTGGAAGCCGTCCATCTCCGGCATCTCCATGTCCAGCAGCATCAGGTCGTAGCCATGCTGGCGGAGCATCTCCAGCGCCACGCGGCCGTTTTCCGCCGACGCCACCGTATGTCCCTGCAATTCGAGGCTGCGTGTCAGCAGCAGACGGTTGACCTTGTTGTCGTCGACCACCAGCAGGCGGGCGGGGGCCTGGTGCCGGTCACGCATAGCGCAGGGCCGACAGTGCGGCCGCGACGCGCGCAAACTCGGCGTCGAGTTCGTCCAGGGCTTTGGTGCCGCCTTCCTTCGCGCGGGGCAGGCCCCCCAGCTCAAGGACACGGGCCTGCGCCGCAAACGCAAGTGCGCCGAACGTGTTGCCATTGGACTTGAGCGAGTGCGCCGCGCGTCTGAATGTATCGGCGTCGCTGGCGCCCAGCGCAGTGCGCAAGTCATTGAGCATGCCCGGTGCCTCTTCAAGGAACGTACCAACCAGCTCCATCGCGAATTCGGCGCCGGTGGTGGCCTTCAGTTCCTCGAAAGTGGCGGGATCGATCGTGGGGGTGGTCATCAGCGGTCCTTGCGGGCGGTCACGTGATTGAGCGCTTCAACCAGCCGCTCCACGCGGATCGGCTTGGTCATGTAGTCATCCATGCCGGCGGCGAGGCACATGTCGCGGTCGCCATGCATTGCGTTGGCGGTCATGGCGACAATGCGAGGCCGCTTGCCGGCTGGCCAGCGTGTGGTGATCTGGCGCGACGCTTCCAACCCGTCCATCTCGGGCATCTGCACGTCCATCAGCACCACGTCGTAGGTTTGCCGCTGCACCGATTCGATGGCCTCGATGCCATTGGATGCCAGATCGGCGCGATAGCCCATCTGCTGCAGCAGGCGCAGCGCCAGCTTCTGGTTCACCACGTTATCCTCGGCCAGCAGGATGCGCAGCGGATGGCGCGTGGCCTGCTCGGGATCGAGCTGCGGCTTGCCCGTGGCCGGCGCCACGCGCGGCGCGACAGCGTGCGCCAGCAAACCGACCAGCGTGTCGAAGAGATGCGACTGGCGGATGGGCTTGGCGAGATAGGCGTTGAAGAGGCCCTCGACATCGCCTGCTTCTCGCCGTCCGAGGGAACTGAAGAGGACCAGCGGCAACACCGGATGGGCGGCGTGGATCTGGCGCGCCAGTGCCAGGCCATCCATTTCCGGCATGTGCATGTCGAGGATGGCGACGTCGAAGATGTCGCCTGAGTCGAGCCAGCGCAACGCTTCGAGCGGCGATTCTGTCGCGCGCGACGTCATGCCCCATTTGCCCGTCTGCAGCGTCAGCACGCGTCGGTTGGTCGCGTTGTCGTCGACGATCAGCAGGTGCTTGCCTTGCAATTCCGGTTGCGTGCCGACGAAATCGCGCTGGCGTGTGGGGGACAGATCGGCCGTCTCGGCTTCGATCGTGAACATGAAGGTCGAGCCCTTGCCGGTGCCGTCGCTTTGCGCCCACATGTGGCCGCCCATCAGTTCGGAAAGGCGCTTGCTGATCGCCAGGCCCAGCCCGGTGCCGCCGTACTTGCGCGTCGTGGACGAGTCCGCTTGCGAGAACGACTGGAACAACCGGCTCATGCCCTCTTCGGCGATGCCGATGCCGGTGTCACGCACGGCAAACGTCAGCTCGGCGCGCTTCGCCGCCAACGGTTTGGCCACGACGGTCAGTACTACTTCACCGGCATCGGTGAATTTCACCGCGTTGGACAACAGGTTCAACAGAATCTGGCGCAGGCGGGTCACGTCGCCGACGATGGCGGCCGGGATGTCGCCTTCGAACACGTAGGCAGTGTCGAGGTGCTTCTCCATGGCACGCGCGGTGACGAGGTCGAGCGCCGATTCGACGCATTCGCGCAGGTCGAAGGCCTGCGCCTCTATGTCCATCCGGCCGGCCTCGATCTTCGAAAAGTCGAGGATGTCGTTGATGATGGTCAGCAGCGCGTCGCCGGAATCGCGGATCGTCGACACATAGTCGCTCTGCTCACTGTCGAGTTTGGTGTCGAGCAGCAAACCGCTCATGCCGATCACCGCGTTCATCGGCGTGCGGATCTCGTGGCTCATCGTCGCCAGGAACGAGCTTTTGGCTTCGTTGGCGTCCTCGGCGGCAGCGCGCGCCTGTTTGGCCTCGTTGAACATCCGCACGTTCTGGATGGCGATGACCGCCTGGTCGGCAAACGTCTGCACGAGGCGGATTTCCGCGGCCGAGAACGGACGGACTTGCAGGCGATTCAAGGCGATGACACCCACCGCCTGGCCCTCGCGCAGCAGGGGTACGGCCAGGCACGTGCGAAATCCGTACCGCTTGATCAGCTCGCGCACGTCGGTGAATTCGGTATCGACGACGGCGAGCGCGTCGTCAACATGCACGAACGTGCGGTCCAGCGCGGCGCGCCCCGCAAACGATGTTCGCTGCAGCGGCAGCACATCCGTGGTCGAACCTGCGCTGTAGGCCGGGCCATAGCTGGTCATCGCCTTGAGCTGACCATCGCTGAGCAGCCAGACCCGGCTGCCGTCGGCGTTGCAAAGGAGGCCGGCGCGCACCGCTACCGCCTCCAGCACCGGGTGCACGTCGGTGGGCGATTCGCTGATCACGCGGAGGACTTCCGAGGTGGCCGTCTGGCGTTCGAGCGCGACTTTGGTTTCGTTGAACAGGCGCGCATTCTGGATCGCGATCACCGCCTGGTCGCCGAAGGTTTTGAGCAGCGACAGTTCCTTGTCCGAGAAGGGCTTGGGGGGCTGGCGCATCGCGCAGATCGAACCGACCCCGCGGTCCTCCCACAGCATCGGCGACCAGGCGACGGAGGCGTGGCCGGACAGCTCGATGACGCCGCGTACCGCCGGGGGTGGATCGACCATCTTCGATGTGTCGCCGATGTGGTAGGTCTGGCGCTCGCGAATGACCCGGCCGGTCATCGTTGCATCGAGCGGCTTGGGGAATGTGCGCGCGACGGCTTCGAGGGCGGAGCCCCGCCAGGCTCCGACGTCGACCTGACCGTCGTCGCCGGCCAGGAAGATGCCGAGCTGCTCGGTGGCGAAGAGATGCTGGCAACTGTCGAGGATCTTCTCGAACACCGGCGCGGTGTCGGCCACCGAGCTGCTGATGACCTGCAGCACTTCCGATGTGGCAGTCTGCTGCTCCAGCGCCTCGCGCGTTTCGTTGAACAGGCGCACGTTCTCGATGGCGACCACGGCCTGCCGCGCAAAGGTCTGTAGCAGCGCCACCTCCTTATCGGAGTACAGCCCCGTCTCCGCCCGGTTGACCGTGATGGCGCCGATCACTTGCTGGTCGCGCATGAGCGGCACCGACAGGCCGCTGCGAAAGCCCGCCAGTTCGCAGGCGCGCTTCATGTCCGGCGCGTATTCCTCGTCGGACAGCGCGAGCAGATCGGCCACGTTGACGACCCGTCGCTCGCGCATTGCGCGCGCGGAGATCGCCGTGCTCCGCTGCAGATTCTGTGGCCACGCCGCGCGGAGGGCGGCGCTGCCAGCTTCGTTGACGCCGTGCAGAGTGACCAGTTGCAGCATGTCGCCGTCGAGCCGCATCACGAGGCAGTAACGCGCGCTGGTCAGCGCCGCGGCGCGCTCGGCGATGATGTCGAACACCGGCTGCACATCGGTGGGCGATTCGCTGATCACCTGCAGCACGTCCGATGTTGCCGTCTGGTGCGCCAACGCCTCCTTCGTCTCGTTGAACAGGCGGACGTTCTCGATGGCAATCACCGCCTGGGCGGCGAAGGTGCGCAAAAGATCGACTTCGTTGTCGGCGAACTTGCCCGGCTTGCTGCGGTACATCGCGATTGCGCCGACCACTTGCCGATCGCGAAACATGGGTACGGCAAGGCCGCCGCGCAGGCCCGCCTGCCCGGCGGCCTTCTTCAATGCATCGGGCACATCCTTGCGATTTTCCCCGCGCAGCTGCAGGTCCGGCACATTGACCACGACACCTTCGCGAATCGACTCGGCCGAGATGAATCGACCGTCTGGCCGCGCCGGAAATTGCATTCCGAGTTGGGCCATGAACCCGGAATCGAGGCCGTAGGAACTCGCGAGGTGGATCAATTCGCCGTCGAAGCGGAACACGATGCCGGACTCCGCGCCGGTCAGCCTTGCCGCGCGTTCGGCGATCGTGTCGAACACCGGCTGCACATCGGTGGGCGATTCGCTGATCACCTGCAGCACGTCGGCGGTGGCAGTCTGTCGCTCCAGCGCTTCCTTCGTCTCGTTGAACAGGCGCACGTTCTCGATGGCGATCACCGCCTGGTCGACGAACGATTTGGCGAGCGCGATTTCCTTGTCGGTGAACAGGCCGGCCTTGGCGCGCGCCACCGCTAGCACGCCGATGCACTCGTCCTGCCGCAGCAACGGCAGCATGAGCGAGGAGTTGATTCCGCGTCGGGCCTGGACGGCGCGTTCGTGCACCGGCAGGTCGATGGCCTGCCAGTCCGGGATATGCAGCATGGCCTTGGAGACGATGACTCGGGACGGGAAATTGGCCGCAGGATCGACAGTCAGCATGCGTTCGGGCGAGTCCGGGGGAACACCACCCGGTGTGGCGTTGGCAGCCGGAAAGAATGTGGCGCCATCGCAGCGGAGCAGCGACGCGAAGTCACAATTCATCAATCGCAGCGCCGTGCTGACGATCGCGTCGAACACCGGCTGCACGTCGGTCGGTGAGCTGCTGATCACGCGCAGGATGTCGGCGGTAGCGGTCTGGTGCGACAGCGTTTCCCGCGTCTCGTTGAAGAGGCGCGCATTCTGCAGCGCCACGCCGACGTTGGCGGCGATGGTGGACAGCAGCCGTTCGTCGTCGGCGCCGTAGACGCCTTCCTTTTCCGTGCTCTGGACGCTGATCACGCCGAGACTCCGGCCGCCCACCGGAATGGGTACACCGAGGTACGACAACGCCTGCCTGCCGACGGATTTCGTATCCAGTTCGTGCTGCTGCCGGTCGGCTTCGCGATTGATGATGATCGCCTTGCCCGACTTGATGATGCGGCTGGTGAGCCCCACGCCATACTTCACGGATTTGATTTTGTCGCCATGCTGGTAGGGGAAATCGATGATGCCGCTATCCGGGTTGTAGAGCGCGACATAGGCGATGTCGGCCTTGAACACCGTGCGGATCTGCTCGCCGACCAGATCGAGCAATGGCGCCAATTCGAGTTTGCCAGCAAGCTGCTGCGACACCGTATTGATGGTGGCTAGTTCGCCCGCGCGCTTTTCCGACTCGGCAAAGAGACGTGCATTCTCGATGGCCACGGTGGCCTGCAACGACAGGCCGACCAGGAACTCCAGGTCGGTGTCGCCAAACGGCTGCCCCGAAGTTCGCCAGACCGCCATCACGCCCTTGACCTTGTCGCCGGCCAGCAAGGGCGCGACCATCAGTCGCTCGTTGTCGTCCGCAAGGGTCCCCGCGATCTGCACTCCACGCGCGTCGGCAGCGGTGTCGTTGATATATTCGGCCACGCCGCTCTTGACCAGGGTGCCGATGATGCCGACATCGGGGGCAACAACGGTCTCCGCGATGGCCTCGGCCGCGTCGCCGATGGCGACAATGGCGCGATAGGTGCCATTCGCATCCGGCAGGAAGATCGCGCTGCTGTCGGTCTTCAGGAGGTCCTTCGCATGCCGCGCGATGCGATCCATGACGGTCATCAGGTCCAATGTTGATGACACGTCCCGTCCCACTTCGGCCAGCGCGACCGATTCGCGCTCGCGGCGCTGGGTTTCTTCCAGCAGCCGTGCGTTCTCCAACGCCACGCCCATCGACGCCGCCACCGTGCGCAGCAGCGTCAGGTCGGCCTCACTGAACGCGTCCTCCCGATCGGGGCTTTCCAGCACCAGCACATACATCTGGTCGGTCCCCGTGATGATTGGAACCCAGACGATGGTCAGGCTTTCGTGGGTGCCAGGAAACTGCTCGAGCACATCGGTGACGGTATCGACGGTCAGTCCCATCACCGCGGCGTGCTCGGCCCGATTGCGGGCGAGTACGGTCTCGCCGCGCATGTTTTGCTGCATGATGGGAAGCGTCAGATCCACCTTGTAGGGTGGGAAGTCCTTGCGTTCGCCGCCCTCGACGACGTACAGCGCCTGCGCCGCGCAGGTCTTGAGGTTGGCGCTGTGGATGTTGATGTCGTCGCTGCCGAACACATCGCGCAGCTTGTTGCCGACCAGTTCCACGATCCCCTGGACAGTCGACTCCCGCGCCATGCCTTGCTGGATGGAATTGATCACCGCCAGCTCAGCGCTGCGACGCTCGGTTTCCTTCAGCAGTCGCTGCGTTTCGTCGAACAGCCGAGCATTTTCGAGCGCGATGCTCATGCTGTTGGCCAATGTTTGCAGCAGACGTACATCGGACGCGCTGAAGGCGTGCTCGCGGTTCATGTCGAGCAGGGCGATCAGCCCACGCGCCTGGTTGCCGGCAACGAGCGGCACCATGACCAGCGATTTCTCGGACTCGGTGCCTGCCTCGACAAAGCTCCCGTACCTCTCCATCTCGGTGGCAATGTCCTCGTTGATGACCAGCGGCTCGCGCGTACGCAGCACATGCGGGCCGAATCCGCGCTCGGGCAGTGGCCGGGTCGGCAACTCGATCCGGATTCCGCGTTCGGTGAGATACGGGAAATGGACCAGGTTCGTCTGCGGGTCGTAGATGCGGATGGCAACGTCGGCCTGGTCGAAGATTTCGCGGATCTTGTCGCCGACGGCCTCGTAGATACCCAGGATGTTGAGCTCGGCGGCCAGCGCCTGCTGCACGCTGTTGATGATCGCCAATTCCGCTGCGCGCTGCTCGCTTTCCTTGAACAGGCGCTGCGTCTCGTCGAAGAGGCGCGCATTTTCCAGCGCCACGCCCATGCTCGAGGCCACGGTCGTCAGCAGGCGGATTTCGGCATCGCCGAATGCATCCTCGCGCTCGTAATCTTCGATGAGGATCGAACCGAGGACCCGATCGCTCCCGAGGATGGGTACCGTGACGGCGGAGCAACTGATATCGGTGCCCGGTATGACGCCGAGTCCCTGCGCCACCGCTTCCGCCATGTTCCGGATCACCAGAGGCTGGCGTGTTGCAACCAGCTGGTCCCAGGTGCCTCCTTTGGTGGGCGGGGCGGACGGTAGCAGCAACCGCTCGCCATGCTCGAATTCATAGAGGTAGTGCGTCAGGTTGGCTTGCGGGTCGTACCACCGGATGGACAGGTCGTGGGTCTTGAACACGTCGCGCAGCTTGTCACCAACGAGTTCGATGATGGCCTGGAAATTGAGCTCGGCCGCCATCCCTTCCTGGATGCTGTTGATCACCGCCAGCTCGGTCGCTCGCTGCTCGGTTTCCTTCAGCAGGCGCTGCGTTTCGTGGAAGAGGCGTGCATTCTGGAGAGCCACGCTCATGCTGGCAGCCAGCGTTTCTAGCAGACGCACATCGTCCGGGCTGAACGCCAGTTCGCGTTCCATGTCATTGAGGACGATGATCGCTTGCGTCTGTCCCGCGGCCAGCAGCGGCACCAGCAGCAGCGACTTGGGACTGCGGTTGCCATAGACGAGTCCCGCCGAGCCAAGCTTCTTCGCCAGTGCCTCGAGGTTTTCATTGGCCAGCAACGTGCGGCCCGTGCGAATGACCTCGGCGCTGAAACCGAATTCGGTGATCGGCGAAGATTGGGGATATACCCGCTTGCCGTCGCGGACGCCATAGGGATATAGCATCTGGCCGGACGCGCGGTCCACGACGCGGATGCCTTCCATCGACCGCGGAAACACCTCGCTCAGTTTCTCACCGACCGCTTCGTACACGCCCTGGATGTCGAGTTCACCCGCCAACGCCTGTTGCACCGCGTTGATCACCGCCAGCTCGGCGTTGCGCTGCTCGGTTTCCTTCAGCAGCCGCTGGGTCTCGTCGAAGAGGCGCGCATTTTCGAGCGCTACGCCCATCGAGGACGCCACGGTCTGCAGCATGCGCAACTCAGCCTCGCCGTAGGCGTGCTCGCGGCTATAGTCCTCCATGGCCAGCCGGCCGAGCACGCGGTCGCTGCCGATGATGGGGACTACGATGTTCGACAGGCTCTGGTCGGTGCCGGGGTTGGCACCCAGGCCCGCCGCGACCTGCTCGGCGGCGGTGGCGTAGATCTCGGGCCGCCGGCTGGCCATCATCCGCTTGACCGATTCGCCGAACGGCAAGCTTCGAATGTTCAGGCGCTCACCGTGCTCGTAGGTATAGAGGAACAACGTCTTCCCGCTTGCGACATCGAACCAATGGATGCCGATGTCGGCGACGCCCAGCAAGTCACGCAGTTTGTCGCCCACGACGTCGATGATGGCCTGGAAGCCGAGCTGCCTCGTCATTGCTTCCTGGATGCCGTTGATCACCGCCAATTCGGCGTTGCGCTGCTCGGTTTCCTTCAGCAGGCGCTGTGTTTCGTCGAACAGCCGCGCATTTTCCAGCGCCACGCTCATGCTGCCGGCGAGCGTCTCCAGCAGGCGGATTTCAGAAGCGCTGAACGCGTGTTCGCGCGTCATGTCGTTCAACTGCAGGATGCCGCGTGCCTCTCCGCCGCTCAGCAGCGGCACCATCACCTGGGTCTTGGGCATGCCTTCATCATTGACCAGCGATGCCGAGCCGAACTTCTCCACCTGCATGGGCAGGTCCTCATCGATGATGAGCGTTTGCCGCGTGCGGATGACGTAGGCCCCGAACCCGGTGTCCCCGAGCGGCCGGGACGGGATGGCATGCCGGCGATCGGTGCCGTGCATGTACGGATAATGTTCCATGCCGGTCTGGGGATCGTAGATGCGGATGGTGCAGACCGCACCGCCGAACACGTCGCGAATCTTGTCGCCGACGGCGTCGTAGACGCCCTGCATCGATAGTTCGCCCGCCAGTGCCTGCTGGACGCTGTTGATGATGGCCAACTGCGCCGCGCGCTGTTCGCTTTCCTTGAAAAGCCGCTGTGTTTCGTCGAAGAGCTGGGCATTTTGCAGCGCGATGCTCATGCTGTTGGCCAGCGTCTGCAGCAGCCGCATCTCGCCTTCGGTAAACGCCTCCTCCTGCGCGCTGTAAAGCGCGATCACGCCGAATGCGACATCCCCCTTCAGGATCGGCACGCCAAGATAGCTCTGGCCGACGCCGGAATCGTCGCTGGTGTCGCCTATGTCGATCGAGCCCAATGCAAGCGCACGCCCGCGCATGTCGCGATGGATCAGCAGCGGCTGTCCGGTGGTCATGACGTGCGACGTGAGGCCCACGCCCATCGGGAATGGCTCGACGGGAAAGCGCTCGCCATGCTCGAGGAAATAGGGCATCGTCATCATGTTGCTCGCGCGATCGTGGAACGCGATGGACAACGCCTTTCTGCCGAAGATCTCCGCGATCTTGTCGCCGACGAGGTCGATGATCGCCGTGAAATCGAGCTGGGCCGCCAACCCTTCCTGTACGCTGTTGATGATCGCCAGCTCGGCCGCGCGGGCCTCGATCTGCGCGTTGGAGGCCTGCAGTTCCTCGGTGCGCTGCGCTACCTTGTCTTCGAGTCCCTGCGACCACTGCGCGTTGTCCAGTGCCACCGCGGCCTGGCTGGCCAGCATGGCCATCATGTCGCGGTCGGTGTCGTGGAAGCGCCCGAACACCCCGCCGATGTCGAGATACAGGTAACCCAGCAGCCGTTGCTGCGCGATCAGCGGCGCGATGATGCGCGAGCGTTGGTCGAGCGCAGCGGCTCGTTCGGGCGTGTAGTCGAGCAGGGCAGTGCGGGTGCGTTGCACCTGTTGGAGATCCGGGGCGATGGCCGCCAGCAGCGCTGGCGCATCTTCGCCCTGCGGCACCAGCGACCCCGCCAACTGACGACCTTGCGGCGTCTCCAACACCAGCAGCACGCGTTCCCCGCCGGCGAGTTCGGTGGCTTCGTCGATCAGGAATTCGTGCAGTTCCGCCGTACTGCGCAATTCATTGAGGCGCAAGCCCGTGTCGGCCAGTCGCTCGAAGGGTTCGCGCAGGCTTGATTTGCCCTGCAAGTGCTGGATGCGTTTCGGCAGCCCGGACTTGCGTGCGCGCATGTCCGCAAGCCAGGCGGTTACGATGTTGCGATGATCATTGACCTTGTTGAGATAGTTTCGCCGCAGGCCTTCATCGGTGACCTCGACGATCTGCCCGACGACGAAACGATAGGCAATGGCCAGCGCCTGACGCGCCGGGACCGGACGTCCCATGGCAACGAGGACCTGATGGTGAATCCACCACAGTGACGGAGCATCGAAGCCCTCCATGACCGCCAGATCGTGTTGTCGATGGATCGAAATTGCCTTGGTTGAGGCGACAAGAGCATCAGGGACGTTGCCGAGCGCCAGCTCGGCTTCGGCAAGGCGGATTTGCGCATTGAGTAGGGATGTATCCCGCTCGGTGCCTGCCACGATGCGGGTAGCTTCGGCGAATAGTCGCTGGGCTTCGACATAGTCGCGCTCCTTCAGCGCAATCCAGCCGTAGATCATGGGCCGATAGGAAGCCCGTGCCGCATCGTCGATGTCCTCCCAAAGGGTGCAGGAGGTTTCGGCGTAGCGACGCATGGCCGCCGCGTTGTCCAGGTTGTATTCGACCTCCGCGAGGTTCCAACTGGTCGACGCACCGAGCCCGTGGGCCCCGCTGCGCTGATTGAGGTCCAGTCCGTGCAGCAGCACACGGCGGGCGCGCCGGAACAGCCCCAGCCGGAAATAGGCGATACCGAGGTTGTTCGCAATGATGGCGCGACGGCCCACGTAGCCGGCTGCAGTGAAGGCCGCGTCCGCCTCCTTCAGAAGCCGGAGGCGTGCCGCAAGGTCCGGTTCGTTGAACGTCAGGATGTTAAAGGCATTCCCCGCGCCGAGAAGGTCGCCGCATCGCCGCGCCAGGGCCAGCGCCTTGCGTCCTGCGGCGTTGGCGTCGGCAGCGCGGCCCTGGCCGCTGCGCGCGGCAGCAACGACAAACCATGCGCGCCCTTCGTCATCCAATCGGCCCAACTTTCTGAAGAGGCGTATCGCTTGCATCGCCACCTTGGCGCACTGCGCATATTCCCGTTGTCGCTGTAGCGCGCTGGCAACGCGAAACAAACCAGTGGCTTCAAGCAGAGGCTCGCCAGTGCGTCGTGCCGCCTCAAGCGCCTCATTCGCAGAGGCAAGTGCGAGGCGCGAATTTCCCCGGTGGATCTCAAACGCCACTCGGCGGTTCAATGCCTGCGCGAGGTGGGCGGGGCTGCCGCTGCGACGCGCCATGGCGATCATCGCTGCCGTATCGGCGTCGGCGGCTTCGACGTTGCCCTGCGCGAGATGACTTTCCGCACGTAGATCAAGGAGGTCGAGCCGGGTTGCAGTTGACACGCGGGCTGCTGACAGCGCGCGGGTCGCCACTTCGATGGCACGCTCGTGCTGTCCGGCCGCCGCCAGCGCGGCAACCTGCCCGACCGCGGACGCGGCGGGCGCTACAGTCCGGGATGCCTTGATCTTTCCCCCGGTTTTCTTCTTTTTCGGCACATCCGGCATCGGTTGTACAAGCTTTCGATCAGTTCATCGGGATTGCCCATCACCGGCAGAACCATAAACGATCGGGCAGTTCGACGCCACCACGTCTTAACGCAGGTACCTGGAAACGCTATCCGGCGTAGCGTCTTGGCCACGGCAGGTCGTTGCCCATGTGAATCGCCACGCCCGTGGCAGAATCGCCGGCATGTCCCGCGCCGAACGCCTTCTCGACCTGATGCAGGTATTGCGCCGGCACCGGCATCCGGTGAGCGGGGCCGCGCTCGCGGGTGAATTGGAGATCAGCATCCGCACGCTGTACCGGGACATCGCCTCGCTGCAGGCGCGCGGCGCCAACATCGACGGCGCGCCGGGGCTGGGCTATGTGCTCCGGGCCGGCTTTGTCGTGCCGCCGCTCATGTTCAACACCGAGGAGATCGAGGCGCTGGTGCTGGGCTCGCGCTGGGTGGCCGATCGCGGCGACCGCCGGCTGGCGGACGCGGCCGCCAACGCGCTGGCCAAGATCGCCGCGGTGCTGCCCGCCGAGCTGCGTCATGATCTCGACACTTCGGCGCTACTGGTGGGGCCGGGGGCGCCCATTGCAGCCGGCGACGCCGACGTGGCCGCGGTGCGCCTTGCCATTCGCGCCGAGCGCAAGGTGGGCATCGTCTACCGCGACGAGAAGGGGCGCGAGTCCACCCGCACCATCTGGCCATTTGCCCTGGGCTTCTTCGACCAGGCGCGCGTGGTGGTCGCATGGTGCGAGTTGCGCCAGTCGATCCGGCACTTCCGCACCGACCGGATTGCCGCGCTGACGGCCACTGATTTGCGCTATCCGCGCCGGCGTCAGGCGTTGTTGAAGGCGTGGCGCGCCAGCCAGGGGATTGCCGACGCCTGAAACGCTACTGCCGGAAACTGACAGGGTGGGGTCGTAGGATCAACCCCATCGAACCGCCGCACGTTTCCAGTTCACCGGCACCTGCCGAGCTGGCGACGGTTCAACCGGGCGCTGTGCCCGGAGCACTTTCCGGAGACATCATGGCTGACCCCAATTTCGTGATCCTGTACGTGGACAACCCGCACGCCAGCGCCACGTTCTATGCCGACCTGCTCGGGCGGCCGCCGCTTGAAGCGTCGCCCACGTTCGCGATGTTCGCGCTGCATGGCGACGTGATGCTGGGCCTGTGGTCGAAACACACCGTGGCGCCCGGCGCCGAAGGCGGTGGCGGTGGGGCGGAGATTGCACTGACCGTGGCCAGCGCCGCGGACGTGGACGCGACGCACAGCGCGTGGTGCGCCAAGGGAATTCCCGTGCTGCAGGCGCCCACCGATCTCGACTTCGGGCGCACGTTTGTCGGGCTCGATCCCGATCGCCATCGCCTGCGCGTGTTCGCGCCGGCGATGGGCTAGCGTAGCGGGGTAGGTGACCCCGCCGTCGTCATCAGGCCTTCTTGGCCCAGGCGCTGCACCAGCCCTTGGCGTTCACCTGCTTGCCGGCAAAGATCGCACACGGCGCCCACGCGTCGGTGGGCTTGCCCTGGAACAGCGAGCAGCCGCTGCAGATGTTGCCCGCCGCGTGCGTCGGAAATTTCTTGGCATCCACTTTGGTGGCGTCGTTCTTGTACCCAAGGGCGACGGCGGTGGGGTCGGTTTCCTCGAGGTGCGGTGCCTGCGCCTGCGCCGTGCGCGAAAGTGCCAGCATGGCGGCGGTGGCGGGCAGCAGGGTGATGACAAACTGGCGGCGGCTGGTCATGGCGAGGGTTCCTCTGTCGGATACGAGAATTGATGATACGGTGGACCAAATACTAACGCCGGGACCTACCTTCCGGTGGCATGGACAAATGCACAGCGGCGAATTCCATTCGCAGCGGGATGAAGCCGTACCTGACGCGCGACCCTAGACGATCTTGACACCGAGATTGGGCAGGCCGTCGATGTGGCAGTCGATCACGTCGCCCCGCACCACCGGACCCACGTTCTCGGGCGTGCCCGAGAAGATGATGTCACCCGGCTTCAATTCGAACGCGTCCGACAGCTTGCTGATCTGTTCGGCCACGCTCCAGATCATCTGGTTGAGATTGGCGTTTTGCTTGACCACGCCGTTGACCTTGAGCCAGATGGCGCCCTTGTCCATGGACCCGGTGGCGCGATGCAGTGGGCCGATCGGCGCGGACATGTCGAAACTCTTGCCGATTTCCCACGGCTTCTTTTCGTCGCCCATCGCGCGCTGCAAATCGCGTCGCGTCATGTCGAGACCGATGGCGTAGCCGTAAACGCAGTCGAGCGCCGTGGCGATGGGAATGTTGCGGCCGCCTTTGTTGAGCGCCGCGACCAGTTCCACTTCGTAGTGATAATTCTTGGTGAGTGTCGGATACGGATGGTCGGCGATGGTGCCTGGCGCCACGTTCTGGATCGCGTCGGTCGGTTTCTGGAAGAAGAACGGCGGCTCACGCGTTGGATCCGAGCCCATCTCGCGCGCGTGCGCCGCGTAATTGCGGCCGATGCAATAGATGCGGCGCACCGGAAACACGTCGCTGGTGCCGACGATGGGAATGGTCGTCACCGGCACGTCCAGCACGGGCTTCCCGCCCTGCATCTGCGCGCCGCCGGGCGCCGCGCATCCGGCAACCGCACCGGCCGACATGGCGAGGCTCGATTTCAGCCATTCCCTGCGCGGGTTGGTGGCCATGTTCTGGGTCCTGACCCGGTTGCGCGCGATCAATTGGGCTTGATGACCGTCAGGGAGTTGAGGAATTCGTCCATGGCCGTGAAGAAGGCTGGTTCGGTCTCGGGCGTTGCATAGATCGTGCGCAACAGATTGAGTTGGTTAGCCGAAAGCGTCCCCTTGCCATCGGTAATTTCCCATACGGCAAACTGCGTGATGGTCGCCTTGATGGATTCGTTCAACACCGGAATGGGCCGCGGCAGGGCGATGATGGCCAGCAATCCCGGATTGGTCGTGACTGCGGTGGCGCTATAGATGGCACTGGCGGTGGCCGAGCCACGCGTCTGCTGCATGCAATAGAGGCTGATCAGCATCCGCGTCGTTCCCCCGGCGGGCACCTGGACGGTGATGCTGTCAAGCAGCAACCCATCCTGGTAGACACCCGACACCGACACGAATGTGAAGCCCGCCGGGATCGTGATCGTGGTCGGCTGGTTGCCGCTGTTGCCGAATTCGACAATCAGGTCGACCAGCTGTCCGCCACTGCCGGCGGTGAGCGGCGGGCGGCACGCCGGATCGTGGCAGCCGACGATGTCGCCACGCACGTCGAAGGGCGCGGTGTTGGATGTGATCGGCACGCACATCACGAGGCCTTCGAATGTCCATCCGGCCATCGCGGTGAGCACCGCCGCGTCGGTGGAATAGCGGTGATTGGGATCACCGTTGGCGCCGTCGTTGTAGGCGCGATAGAGCGGCTGCGTGCCGCCGGGACACGCGCCGCCGACCGCAAGCTTCACGGCGAAGACGTCGCCTTCGTAGGTCCACGCCGGATAGCTGCGGCCATCCGCGGCGACGGATTGGTAGCCCGTCTTCACGAATGCGCACTCGGCGGGATCAGCCGTGTAGAAGTGACTGTTGGGGCCGATCCGCGTGCCATTGGTGCGATATTGATCGGTGCCGAAGAACCGACAGACCGGCACGGCGTCGGCGGGCTTGCCGGCCAGCGGCCAGGCATTGAATCCGCGACCCGTGCGCTTCCATGCGCCGTTGAACGCGCCGCCGTCGAGATTGGCGATTTCCGCCGGCTCGGCGGTGATGAAATAGTGCTTCAGCCCCACGTTGTAGAACTCGACGACGCCGATCACCGTCTCGCCGGCCTTGGTGGACGTGACCTGCGCGCGGTAGCCGAGCGTCGCCGCCATCGCGTCGATAGCGCTATCTTTGGCGGTGATGGCCGCATCCACGACAGGCACGGCAAGCGTCAAGCCGCTGCTGCAGCCCAGGGCGACACCGATGGCGAGAAGGGCAGCGTGTCCGCGCAGACCTGCCGCCCCATGTGCAAAGTATCGTCCGACTAGTCGAAGCAGCGCCATGGCAGAACGCCTTTCTGGAGGGGCGATGATGGTACGTTTTATGATTTTGGCATGGAATCCGGCAAGCGGGGGATGAATAGTCGCGGCCGCCAGGGTTCGCCCGGCGTCAGTACGGCGAGAGTCTTGAGACCCTGCGACCGCCACGATCATTCGTGATACGACCATGCCGCCATGGCCGCGGCCCAGTCGCCGGAAGGCGTTCCAAACCGTTAGTCTGCTTTCACGTCGATCACGGTTGGCTCCGCTGCGTCCAGCGCGCGGCTGAACGCAGCGGACAGATCGGCCGGGTCGCGCACGGTCTCGCCGGCG
>JANMCS010000471.1:0-4172 GCA_031361405.1 Betaproteobacteria bacterium | reverse complement strand
GAAATTATCCTGTTCCGGACCGCCGCGCTGGCGCACCTGACTTTCCATGACCCGCAGCCAGTCCGCGGCCGACAGCGCGGCCGCCAACGCCGTTTCCATCGCGGACTCGTCGATGTATTCCCAGAACCCGTCGGTGCAGAGGAGGAACGCGTCACCGCCCGCGATCACGAAATCGGTGGCGCCGACCGACGCGGAGTTCTCGCCGTCATGACCGAGTGCGGCGAACAGTCGACTGCGCTCCGTGGATTCGCGCGTGGCGGCAGGCTTCAGGTAGCCGGCGTCGACCAGCCGCTGCACCACGCTGTGATCCTTCGTCTGCGCGACGATCTTGTGGTCGCGGAAACAATACAGGCGCGTGTCGCCGACGTGGCCCCATGCGGCCAGGTGGCGCACGGTGTCGATCGCCAGCACCGTGGCCGTGGCGCGCATGCCGGAGAGGGCACCCGCGGTGGTCTGCTCGCCGACGATGGCGCGATGCGCATTGGCAAGCGCCTGGGTGATGGCAACGCCGGTGCATTGCGGGTCGTCCTGGAACGATGCCAGCACCACGCGCACGGCGAGCTTGCTTGCGACGTCGCCAGCGCCATGGCCGCCAGCGCCGTCACTCACGACGCAGAAACAGCCGCCACCGCCCGACCAGAAGCCGTACGCGTCCTCGTTGCGCGCCCGGCCCCCGGCGTCGGTGAGCACGGAGACTTCGAGCTGCATGGGAAAAGTCGAGACGCGCCGGGATCAGCGGCGCGGGCCGCTTGACTGCGGACCTGGCGGCGCATCGCCCTGATAGGCGCGCAGGAATTCGGCGCCGATCAATGCATGGAAGTCGGTCGCCGCCTCGGTGGCGATCTGACCATAGATTTCCTCGTACAGGTTCCACAGCTTGGCCTTGTGCGAGCCAGGCAGCAGCGAGTCGGCCAGCGACGTCTGGGTGAGGCGGCTTTCCATCTGCTGCGGATCGAAGCGCGCCAGCACAGCGGACAGCGCGGCGCGCATGCCGGCGACAAAGCCCAGCTGGTGTTCACGCAGGCTGGTGCACGCATCGGTGACGGCCTGCAGCGGCGGCATGAAGCCTTCACCGCGCGGCTGCAGCAGGTGCGTGAGGGCGGCGTCGAGATCGGGCGCGAACTTGAGCGGATTGTTGGCGTGCGCGTTAATCATCGTGGCATCGGCGCGCACCTGTTGCTTCGCCGACGCGCGCGTGGCCAGCAGGTCGAGCATGCCGCGCATCGTTTCGCGCATCACCTGGCCCAATTCCTCCATCGCGTGCGGCGTGAGCCCGCCGGGCAGCGCCAGGTCGCGTACGCCGGCACCGCGCAGCAACGCCTGCAACAGGGGATCGGCGGCGGCATCCATCCGCGCGGCTGTGGCCGGCGGCGCGGCGGCGCTCGTCCGGGGCGGGGGCTTTGCGACAATTTCGTGCGGCGCCGGCGACGGCACGATGACCGTGGAAATCCGCTGCTCGGGCAACGGCGTGCCATCGTCGGACCAGGAAAGCCGGGTGCCGTGGCGCATGATCGTCGTGGTTTCGTCCGCCGCGCCTTCCACCATCGGGGCGCCCTCGACCTTCAGCACATAACCGGCGATGCGTAGTTCGTCGTCGGCGCGAATGGCCACCTCGCGCCCGCGACCGACCGGCCGCCCATTCACGATGACCTGCACCGTCGTGCCCTGGTCGCGCAGGTAGAACATGCCGTCGCGCCAGGCAATCAGCGCCTGCGCGCGCGAAATGATGCGGTCGGGGTCCGGCAGCACCAGCGTGCTGTCCGGTGCGCGGCCGATGGAGCCGCCCTCTTCCGCGAAGGCGGCCTCGACCGGCGCTTCGAGCGTAATGCCGTTGAAACTGAGGACTGTGATGGTGAGCATCGAAATGATGGCGACAGGGAATGGCGGCGGGCACGCGCAGGATGGGGCGTCACGGCGTGCGGCGTCAAGGGGTGACGGCGGCGGCCTGGACGCCGCGGCGTCCGCCCTCGCCGGGCGGGGGCGACAACGCTACACTCCGTGCATGTTGCCCGATTCTCCTGCGCACGGTGCCGCGTTTCGCGCTGGCCTCCACCCCTGATGTCGGGGCACGACGCACCGCCCGCGCAGGCAGGCGCTTCCCCCGTCGGCGAATGGCTGCGCGAGATCGGGACGGGCATGTCCGCGGCCTTCGTGCTGCTGGCCGCCTTGCTGCCACTCGGGCTGATCGCCTTTGCGCCCATCGGCGAATTCGCCGTTCAGGCCGGCGTGCGGGCCGCGCTCGCGGCTGCGATTTTCGGCAACCTCACGGCGCTGGTGCTGAGTGGCGCGTTGTTGCCGAACGAAGTACCGCGCGCGTCGTCCGTGTTCCTGTTCGCCGCATTTGTCGCGCAGATCGCCACCGATGTCGAATTGCGCAGCCTGAAGGACGGCGGAGTCGACGAAATCATCTTCCTCGCCGCGGTCTGCCTGATGCTAACCGCCATCGTGCAGGTGCTGTTCGGGTTTCTGCGCCTCGGCAACATCGCGCGCTTCGTGCCGTATCCGGTGGTCGCGGGACTGATGACCGGACTCGCGATCACGCTCATGTACTACGAATTGCCGGAAGTGCTGGGCATGCATCATGGCGACGGCGGCGAGCAACACCACGGAATCAACTACTGGACGCTGCTGGTGGCCGGCGTGACGATCGTCGCCATCGTCGGCGTGATGCGCCGCTGGCCCGGCCTGCCATCGAAGTTGATTGGCATCGCTGCCGGAACACTGGTCGCCATCGGCATCGGCCTCGTCGCACCCGGCGTCGACTTCGGTCCGCGCATTCCGTTCCTCGGCATGCTGCCCGCGCCGGACAAGCTGCTGCCGCTATTCTCGCCGGATGGCATCGACCTGGTGCTGCGTTTTCGCTACGAGTTGGTGGTGGCCGCGCTGACGATCGCGGTGGTCGGCTCGCTCGACAGCCTTCTGTCGGCCGTGGGCGAAGCCGATGGCCCGCTCGATACGGCGCATCATCCGAACCGGCTGCTCGTCGCGTTGGGATGCGGCAACTTCATGTCGTCGCTTTTCGGCGGTGTGCCGGTGGCCTACTCGTCGCATCACGCGCTCGCCACGCACAGCGGCGGCTCGCGACGGATCGTCTCGAGTCTCGCCACGACCGCCACGCTGGTGCTGCTGCTGCTCTACGGCGCGCCGCTGTTAAAGCTGATTCCGATCGGCGTGCTGTCCGGCGTCATGGTGGTGCTGGCCTTCGGTCTCATCGATCGCTGGGCGGGCTCGACGCTGGCGCGCGTGCGGCGCGGCCTCTACGACAGCGAGTTGATCGTCAACATCGTGCTGGTCGTGCTGGTGGCGGGCGTCACGATTGCCTTCGGCCTGATCGCCGCCGTGATCACCGGACTGGTCCTGTCGATGGGCTTGTTCCTCGCGGTGATGAACCGCTCGCTGATCCGCTCGGTCAACACCGGCGCCACGCGGGGCTCCCGCCGCGTCTATCCGCCCGACCAGGCGGGCTTCCTGCGCGTCGAGGGGCACCAGATCAAGGTGATCGAACTGGACGGCGCGATCTTCTTCGGCACCGCCGACCGGCTGGCGCTCGAGGTCACGCGCGCGGCGCAGAACGCGCGCTACGTCATCCTCGACCTGCGCCGCGTGAACATGGTCGATGCGTCGGGCGCGCTGATGCTGCAACGGCTTTCGTCGCGGCTGCGCGACAAGGGCATCGCACTGCTGCTGGCGCACCTGACCGCCACCAGCAAACTGGGGCGCGCCGTCACGGGTGCCGGTGTGTTCACGCAGCGGTACCACGCGGACTGGTTCGACGACGCCGATCGCGCACTTGAATGGGCCGAAAACGAATTGTTGCGCCGGGGTCGCGCGGGCGCCACCGATCGCGAACTGGCCATCAGCGAGTTCGCGCTGCTCGCGGGATTGACGGCGGAGGAGCTCCAGTTCATGAAGCCCTACCTCGACCGGCAACTCTTCCCCACGCGGTCGGCGCTGTATCACGAAGGCCAGACGGGTGACCGGATGTACCTGCTGGCGCGCGGCGCGGTCAGCATCGTGGCCGAGGATCCCGAGGCGCGCGGCAAGCATCGCCGCGTGGTCACGCTGGCGCCGGGCGTCATCTTCGGCGAGTCGGCGATCATCGAGGGCGGCACGCGCTCGGTGACCGCGGTGGCGGAAAACGAAGTGGTGACCTACAGCCTGTCGCGCAAGAG
>JANMCS010000239.1:0-2383 GCA_031361405.1 Betaproteobacteria bacterium | reverse complement strand
GAAGGAAACCGGCTTGCCGTCGAGGATTTCGGCGCCACAGCGGCGCGCGACATCGGTGAAATGGCGAAACATCGCGCGCTTGATTGCGCTGGCGTCCTCCATCCGTATCATCACCTGCGTCAACAGGTTTTCGAACACCCTCGGCGGCGCAAAGTAATAGGTAGGGCCGATCTCGCGCAAGTCGGTCATCACGGTATCGCCCGATTCCGGGCAGTTGATCGTGAAGCCCGCCACCATCGCCTGCGCGTAAGAAAAGAGGTTGTCACCCACCCACGCCATCGGCAGGTAGGACAGGATCGACTCGGCGGCGGTGAGATGGTCAAACTCGATGCCGCCACGCGCCGCGCTGATCAGCGCCTGGTGTGTCTGGCACACGCCCTTGGGCTTGCCGGTGGTGCCCGACGTGTACAGCATGATGGCGATGTCGTCGGCTGCGCCCAGCGCGATTTCGCTGTCGTAGAACGACGGATGCGCGGCGTCGAATTCACGGCCCAGTTCCTGCAGCCGCTCGAAGCTCATCACGGTGTGGTAATTGCGCAGCCCCCGCTCGTTGTCGAAATAGATGTGCGCCAGCGTGGATACCTGCGGCTGCACCTCGAGCATCTTGTCGACCTGCTCCTGATCCTCGACGATGGTGTACGCGATCTCGGCATCGTTCAACACGAAGACGATATCGGCCGCAGGCGCGTCCTGGTACATCGGCACCGGAATGCCGCCCAGCGCCTGCGCGGCGCACATCGACCAGTAGAGGCGCGGGCGATTGTCACCGATGATGGCGAGATGCATGCCGCGCTTGAAGCCCTGCGCAGCCAGTCCACACGCGAGCGCGCGCACTTCGGCGGCGACCTCGCTCCACGTCCACGTCTGCCAGATGCCGAGGTCTTTTTCGCGGGTAGCCGGGTGCGTCGGCCGCACCCGCGCGTGGTGCAGCAGCAACCGTGGAAACGTGTCCTGGAGTTCCTCCAACCCAACCTCCGTACGGCATGGCCAACTGCCTGCGACCAGGAGCGCGCGACGCGCCGTCACCGGGCCGATTAGAATTCGGTTGACCAAACAGCGACTCTAGGTGCAATCATGCACTAACGCTGTCATTGCACCGACAATTGCCGACCCGACAAAATTGCTGCAATGCGCAAATTAGAGGACCTGCTGGACGCCAGCCCGTGGGCTACCGGATTGCATCCCGCCGACCGGGCGCGCGTCGTGGCCGAAACTGTCACCCGCGAGTGCGCGGCGGGCGCGCTGGCCTGCCGGAAGGGCGACCCGGTCGATGCCTGGATCGGCGTGGTCGACGGCCTGCTGAAGATGAGCAACGTCTCGGCCGAGGGCAAGCCGATGAGTTTCCTCGGGGTTGCCACCGGCAGCTGGTTCGGCGAAGGCTCGGTGCTTAAGGACGAACCGCGACGCTACGACATGGTGGCGCTGCGCGCGAGCACCATTGCCTACATGCCGCGGACCACGTTCATGTGGCTGCTCGACACCAACATGCCGTTCAACCGCTTTGTGATCACGCAACTGAACGAACGCCTGGGCCAATTCATCGGCATGGTCGAGCACGATCGCCT
This sequence comes from Betaproteobacteria bacterium, assembly GCA_031361405.1. Lineage (GTDB taxonomy): Bacteria > Pseudomonadota > Gammaproteobacteria > Burkholderiales > Casimicrobiaceae > VBCG01. Next base: position 818 of record JANMCS010000239.1, on the reverse strand, counting down.
GCTGGGCCCGGATGCGCGCCTCGCGCGCTGCCTGGCATCGATGTTCAACCCGCATCTCTACCCGGGCATCGGCCCGGTGCTCCCGATCTCGCAGGATGAGATCGCCCAGCTGGCCGGCTTGTCGCGCCAGCGCACCAACCAGGCGCTGCAGCGCCTCGAGCAGGCGGGCTTGCTGCAGCTTGAGTACGGCAGCATCACGATCGCCAACCTCCCGGGCCTGCGCACCTTCGATGAATAGCGATATCCCCACGGGAACCTGGATTCGCAGGCACGCGGCTTGCGCATGAAATCGCGAATCCGCAGCGGAAGCTCCAGCCTCGCCCGATGCATCGTATGGTCCCGCAAGGCAGCCGCCTCACCTGCGGTTCCACAATGCGGAGACAGGATGTTGTAATGATCGCTTGTCGTTGTCCCCCTGGTCGGTCTTCGTCAACCCGGAAGGAACCCTGTCATGCCCGTGCCGTGCCTACGTTCCGCGGTCCTCGTTGCCACCCTGGCGCTCGGCGCCACGGCTGCGCAGGCGGGGAATATCGCGGCCAACGCGTCCGACCGCAACAACGACGCGCTGGCCAATGTGATCGTGGCGGCCACGCCGCTCGACAAGCCGGTGCCGCCGCGGCAGCCGGCCACCGCACTAATCCTGCAGGACGACCGTGAATTCGTGCCACCGGTTACAGTGATCCGCGCGGGCACGAAGGTGAGCTTCACCAACCGCGATCCGCACGACCATCACCTGAAATCCACCGGCGCCACCGAGTTCGAATACAAGATCCACACCAAGGGCACGCCCGAACCGCTGGTGTTCGACCGGCTCGGCA
>JANMCS010000216.1:0-5164 GCA_031361405.1 Betaproteobacteria bacterium | reverse complement strand
CTTCAAGCGCGCTGGCACCCGGCCAGTTGGTCTTGACCACCATCACGCGAAAGGTGAACGGCGGATCCTCCGACTGGCCCAGCCGCTCGTAGGACAGGAAGCCCGCGACCGCGAGCACGATGATGGCGAACAGCACGATGGGCCGATGCCGCAAGGCCCATTCGGAAAGATTGAAGCGCGAACCGGTCGCGCCCCCCGGTACGGTCGGGATGGTCATGACATGGATCCGGGTTGGTATCAGCTGCGCACGGGCACGACGGCGGGAACGGGCACGCCCGCGGCGCCGCGCGGCGCGGCGGCGGCCGGCTGCCGCACTGCCGGCATGGCGTGCGTGCCGCCCTCGTAGGGCTTCACCACCTGGCCGGGCTGCAGTTTATGAACGCCGGCGGCCACGATCACGTCACCATCGGCGATGCCACCCGTGACCACCACACCATCCTCGCGATACTGCGCGACGGTGATCGGAATCAACGTCACTGCATGGGTGGTTGCGTCGTAACGCCATACGGCGGGCTTGCCGTCCTTCTGGTAGATCGACGTCAGCGGCAGCACCGCGGTGGGTGCTGCCGCGGCGCCAAGCGCGCCAACGTTGGCCGTCATTCCCCACTGCACGGTGGGATCGGCATCGAGGATGGTGACGCGCACGGCAAAGGTGCGCGTGGCGGGATCCACCGAGGGCGACACTTCGCGCACCTTGCCCTGATAGAGCTTGCCCGGATTGGCCCACAGCGCGATCACCAGTTGCCCGGCCGTCGTCAATTCACGCAGCCGATTCTCCGGAACGCTGATCAGCACTTCGCGCTCGGTCTCACGCGCCAGCCGCACGACCGCCTGGCCCACGGTCACCACCTGGCCCGGCTCGGCGTTGACCGCGGTGATCACGCCGTCGTCGTTGGCGACCAGCGTGGCATAGCCCGCCTGGTTCTGTGCGACTGCAAGGTTGGCCCGCGCCTGCTCCCACTTGGCGCGGTTGGTGTCGGCCGCATTGCGCTTGGCATCGAGCGCCGATGCACTGATGAATTTTTCCCGCAGCAGGCCCTGATAGCGATTGTATTCGGCCTGCGCGAACTTGTACTCGGTTTCAGTCGCGGCGACCTGTGCCTTGGCGGCTTCGGCCTGCAAACCGACGTCGGCGGGATCCAGTCGCGCCAGTGCCTGGCCGCGACGCACACGCGCGCCGACGTCGACCAGGCGCTCGGCGAGCTTGCCCGCGATGCGAAAGCCAAGGTCGGTTTCGTGGCGCGGACGCACCTCCCCTGCGAACACGGCAGTGTCAGCACCGGCACCCACGGAGACCTTGGTCAGCACCACCGGTCGCACCAGCGGCGCGGGCGGTTCCTTGGTGCCACAAGCGGCAAGCAACGCCGCGGTAACCACGACCGTCAGACCAACGCTCAACTTGCGCGCGCTCATGCATGAACCTCCGCCAGACCCGCTGCCGTTGGCAACGAACGACCGACCGTGCCCTCCCACAACGCGCGCAATGCACGGTCGAGTTCGTCCGGAAAGGAATAGTTGAAACCGGGCAATGCCGCCTCGGCCAGCGCGCACGCGGACGCCCCGCCCTGCGCGGCCGGGGACATCTGCCACAGCCCGATGATCAGCGCATAGCTATAGTGCAGCAGCGCCACGCCACGGCCCGTTCCAAGCTCGGGAAAGTGTCGTTCCAGTCCTGCACCCGCGGACTGCAGCCGAACGGCCATCCGGCGCTTGAACTCCTGGCCCGCTTCGGGGGCCACGCTTTGCCCCATCAGTCCGAAGCAGCGAGCCGCGAGCGGCAGGAACAGCGGCGGCTCGACCATGTGTCGATGCGTGAGGACGAGCACATCGTCGATCGCCGCGGGCGTGTCGCTTTGCATCCGCTCGATAAGCGCCGTGAAAAACGCGTCGATGTTGCGCTCATGCACGGCCAGCAACAGTTCTTCCTTGCTGGGGAAGTAGAGATAGACGGTGCCCTTGGCAAGCCCGGCCTCATCCGCGACCTCGGCCACGTTGGCCACGCGGTCGGGCGCGCGCAGCAGCAAGCGCTCGGCCGCATCGAGAATCGCGTGATGGCGTTCCTGCTTGTCCTCAGCCTGGATGGCGCGCTGACGGATGACCATGGTGAAACCTTTCGCTGGGCGCTAAATGACTGCGGGTCACTTGAATGCTAAGCCTAAGTGACCCGGGGTCAGTTGTCAATAGGTCAGTGGGAGAATGGGGTGGGTGGTCGCATTGGATCGTGGCGGCATGGCGCGGGGCGTGTTCAGTTTGTGGGGGGCCACAACGTTTTCCGTCCTTTGTGGCACGGCGCATGGCGTCGCGGATTCCATTGGTTGTGGCGCGGTGCGGAGCCAGCCGGCTGGGGCGGACTCGCCCCGCATCGTTTCCCGGTCGTGGCAAAGGCACGGCGGATGGCGTTGCCCATCCAACAACCGGGCAAACGAGGAACCAGGCAGTCGACGAAGCCTTACCGCAATAGCCCGAGCGTGGCCTGCGTCAACGCGCTATCCGCTCGCGCGTAATCCAGCACCACGCTGAAGTGGTGCATGTCGGCGATGTACATCGGTGCCGCGGCGGGACGGCGGACTTGCGGCCACGCGTGCCAAAGCAGCGCGGATTGCCGCAGGAATTCGGAGGTCTCGCCCGCGCCGCATGCCATCAGGAGCGGCGCATCAGTCGTTGGCGCCAAGTTGACCGGTGACATGCGCGCGGCCGCGTCCAGGTCGAGCTTCAGTTCGTTGTTGTACGAAAAATGCACCAGCGGGGACAGGTCGTGGACGCCTGACAGCGTGACGCCGCCGACCATCGGCGCGCGCGCCAGTCCAAGCGTGCGCCAATCGGTGCAGAACATCATCGCGGCCAAATGTCCACCCGCGCTATGACCGCCCACCACGACGTTGCCGGCGTTGGCGCCGTGTGCCGGCCCTTCGCGCACAACCCACATCATCGCGCGCCTGCATTCGTCGACGATGTGCGCAATCGACACCGCCGGACACAGATCGTAGTTGATCACCGCCACCGCCAGGCCCTGCTCCACGAACGGCCCGGCCACGAAACTGTGGTCGCTCTTGTCCAGCGACCGCCAGTAGCCGCCGTGGATGAACACAAAGGTGCCAAGCGGCGTGGATTCCGGCAGAAACAGATCCAGTGTCTCCAATGGTCCGGGACCGTAGCGCAGGTCGGGCCGGTGTCGGTACCGGGCACGTGTCGCCGCCGACTCCGCGGCGAAACGGGCGAAGAACTGCGGATGGTCAGGCACTGCGGCGCGATTGTTGTAGCCGCGCTCAACGAACTCGGGCGTGTAATGGGGCGTGTTCATCCGTTCGTCGCGGTCAGGTGACGATGAGCGACAGCGACGACAACCCGGCGATCCGGCCGTCGAGCCGATCGCCGGCCACCACCGAGGCCACGCCTGCCGGCGTGCCGGTGAAGATGAGATCACCGGGTAATAGCTCATAGTATTTCGACAGGAAGGCCAGCGTATGCGGTACGTCCCAGACCATGTCGGCCAGATCGCCCGTCTGCCTGCGCACGCCATTGACGTCGAGCGTGATGGCGCCGTGCGAGAGAATGCCGGTTTGCGTCACCGGGTGAATTGGCGCGATTGGCGCCGACTGTGCAAAGGACTTGCCGATATCCCACGGCCGCTTTTTTTCGCGCATGTCGCCCTGGAGGTCGCGTCGCGTCATGTCGAGTCCCGTGGCATAGCCAAACACGATGTCGTTGGCGCGCTCGGGCGCGAGTTCGACGCCGGGCTTGCCGATGGCCACCACCAATTCGATCTCGTGGTGAAAATTCCTCGTGGCCAGCGGGTACCGCATCGACCCCACGGCCGGCGGCACCACCGGCAGGATTGCGTCGGCCGGCTTGGTGAAGAAGAACGGCGGCTCCTTCGTGGCATCGCCCCCCATTTCCTTGGCGTGCTCCGCGTAGTTGCGGCCCACGCAGTAAATGTGCCGCACCGGGAAGCGATCCACGGATCCGAAGATCGGTACGCTGGGCAGTTCCCAGCCGGGGATGGCAAAGGTCATGACGCTCCTGTCGGGTTCAATGGTGGTGGGAAGGGCACGACGTCATCGGGCCGCCGGTGGCGTCATTCCGCGTCGGGTTGCCGCGACGGTTCGGCCCGCGCGAAGGCGGGCAAGGCGAGACATGCCGCCTCGATGCGATTGAGCGTCGGAAATGGTTTGACATCGACATCAAAGCGGTGGGCGTTGGCCAGCTGCGGCACCAGCACCACATCGGCCAGCGTGGGAGCGTCGCCGTGACAATATCGGCCGGTGGCGCGATCGCGCGCCAGTTGGGTCTCCAGCGCGACAAGGCCCTCGTGCACCCAATGCTTGTACCAGGTGTCCTTGTCCGCATCGCTGACGTGCAGCGTCTGCTTCAGGTATTTCAGCACGCGCAGGTTGTTCAGCGGATGAATGTCGCACGCCACTGCCTGTGCGATGGCGCGCACCCGCGCCCGCGCCTCGGCGCCCGCCGGCAGCAGCGGCGGCTGCGGATGCGTCTCATCCAGGTACTCGATGATCGCCAGCGATTGGGTCAGCACCAAACCGTCGTCGGTGGTCAGCGCCGGCACGAGGCCCTGCGGATTGAGCGCCAGGTAGGCCGCTGCGCGCTGCGCGTCCTTGCGCAGGTGGATGAAGGCGCGCTCCGGATCCAGCTCTTTGAGGTTCAGCGCGATGCGCACCCGGTACGCCGCCGACGAACGGAAGTAATCGTAGAGCTTCATCAGAACGCCGCGATGCCCGTCTGCGCGCGCCCGAGGATCAACGCGTGCACGTCGTGCGTGCCTTCGTAGGTGTTGACGGTTTCGAGATTCAGGACGTGGCGAATCACGTGGAATTCGTCGACAATCCCGTTGCCACCGTGCATGTCGCGCGCCACGCGGGCGATGTCGAGCGACTTGCCGCACGAATTGCGTTTCATGATCGACGTGATCTCCGGCGCGGCGATCCCCTGGTCCTTCATCCGGCCGAGGCGCAGGCAGCCCTGCAGCCCGAGCGTGATTTCGGTCATCATGTCCGCGAGCTTCTTTTGCACCAGCTGGTTGGCGGCCAGCGGCCGGCCGAACTGCTGCCGGTCCATCGTGTATTGCCGCGCGGCGTGCCAGCAGAACTCGGCTGCGCCCAGTGCCCCCCATGCGATGCCGTAGCGCGCGCTGTTGAGACACTCGAAC
>JANMCS010000200.1:0-2272 GCA_031361405.1 Betaproteobacteria bacterium | reverse complement strand
TCGGGCTTCATGATGTGGTTCATCTGCTTGACGATGTCGGCCTGGCTCGGCCGGTACCGCTCCACGGGCGGCGTGAAATCGAGCACGATGCGCACGTCGGCGGCAATCGCGCCCTGCTTCGATGCGAACACCGGGTTCAGGTCCATCTCCGCGATCTCGGGGAAATCGGAGACGAGCTGCGAGACGTTCTCGATCAGCGCGGCGAGTGCATCGCGATTCACCGGGTCGCTGCCCCGCACGCCCTTGAGGATGGCCGCCGCGCCGATGCCGTCCAGCATCGACAGTGCGTCGTCCGTGGTGGCGGGCGCCAGGCGGAAGGTGATGTCCTTCAACACTTCCACCAGGATGCCGCCGAGGCCGAAGGCCACGAGCTTGCCGAAAGACGGGTCGGTGACTGCGCCGATGATCACTTCGGTGCCGCCCATCACCATCTGCTGCACCTGCACCCCCAGCAGGTTGGCCTTGGCGTCGTATTTCTTCGCGTTGGCCATGATCGTGGCGAAGCCGGTCTCTACATCGGCCGCGCTCTTCACGCCGACGAGCACGCCGCCCGCTTCGGTCTTGTGCAGGATCTCGGGCGACACGATCTTCAGGACCACCGGAAAGCCCATGCCCTGGGCGAGTTTGGCCGCTTCAGCCGCCGTGGTGGCGACACCTTCCTTCGGCACCGTGATGCCATAGGCATCGCACACAAGCTTGCCCTCGGGCGCCGTCAGTGACGTACGGCCGTCTGCCTTCGCCTTGCCCAGAATCTGCTGCACCGCCGACTTGTCGTGCGCCATGATGATCCTCGTTGATATGTTTTCGATGCAATGCGTCGCGCGAAGCGCAGCGCTAGATCGCGCCTTCGGCGCGCAACGCCGCGATGGCTACCCTGCCGTAACCCAGTTCTGTCAGCACCTCGTCGGTGTGCTCGCCCAGGAGCGGCGACCGCGTGACATCGGTGGGGCTGTCGGACAACTTGATCGGATTGCCCACGGACAGGTACTTGCCGCGCTTGGGGTGGTCGACTTCCACCACCGTCCCCGTCTTGCGCAAGCTCGGCTCCTCCGCGATTTCCTTCATCGACAGGATCGGACCGCATGGAATGTCGTGCTCATTCAGCAGGTCCATGGCCTCGAACTTGGTCTTGGTCATCGTCCATTCCTCGATCTTGCCGAAGATCTCCATCAGGTGCGGCAACCGCGCCTTGGGCGTGGCGTAGCGCTCGTCGGTCAGCCACTCGGGCCGCCCGATGACTTCGCAGATCTTCTTCCATACCGGCGCCTGCGTGATGAAATAGATGTACGCGTTGGGATCGGTTTCCCAGCCCTTGCACTTCAGGATCCAGCCGGGCTGGCCGCCCCCGGACGCATTGCCGGCACGCGGCACGGCGTCGCCGAACTTGCCGTTGGGATACTGCGGATACTCTTCCATCACCTGCGTGCGGTCGAGGCGCTGTTGGTCGCGCAGCTTCACGCGACACAGGTTGAGCACGCCGTCCTGCATCGCTGCCGTGACTTTCTGGCCGCGGCCCGTCGTGTTGCGCTGGTACAGCGCCGCGACGATGCCAAGTGCCAGATGCAGGCCGGTGCCCGAGTCGCCGATCTGCGCGCCGGTGACCAGCGGCGGACCGTCATCGAAGCCGGTGGTGGACGCGGCGCCGCCGGCGCATTGCGCGACGTTCTCGTAGACCTTGCAGTCCTCGTAGGGACCGGGTCCGAAGCCCTTGATGGAGGCCACGATCATCCGCGGATTGAGCGACTCGATGTGCTCCCACGTGAGGCCCATGCGCTCGAGTGCGCCGGGGGCGAAGTTCTCCACCAGCACGTCGCACTTCCTGACGAGCGCCTCGAGGACTTCCTTGCCCTTGGGATTCTTGGCGTCGACGGTCACCGAGCGCTTGTTGTGGTTCAGCATCGTGAAGTAGAGGCTGTCCACGCCCGGAATGTCGCGCAGCTGCCCGCGCGTGATGTCGCCTTCGCCCGCGCGCTCGACCTTGATCACGTCGGCGCCGAACCAGGCGAGAAGCTGCGTGCACGTCGGCCCCGACTGCACATGCGTGAAGTCCAGGATGCGGACACCGTCCAATGCCTTGCCCATTACGTTCCCCTATGCAATGTCGTGAAATTCGATTTCGAATGCGCTGCGCCGGCTCCGGAGGAGCGTTACGGCTTCTTCTTGGCCGTCGGGTTGAGGCTCGTGATGCGGCCGCTCTCCGTGCCGCCGCCCTCGTCGATGACCGCATTGATCAGCGTCGGCCGCTTGCTGCGAATGGCCTCGACCATGGCGG
>JANMCS010000175.1:0-16439 GCA_031361405.1 Betaproteobacteria bacterium | reverse complement strand
GAGGCTGAAGCCTCGCCTACAGGTTTGCCGCGAGGCTGAAGCCTCGCCTACAGGCGTCGATGGTGCGTGATTCGATACGGGGTCAAGCCATCACGCCGATCGATATTTTGAAGTGGCGGCTGCGACGGGTGCTTTCAGTTGCGCGGCAAGGCCGGAGGCAAGGCGCGCTGCGAGCGCATAGATCGACAGTTGCGGGTTGGCGCCGATCGACGTCGGGAAGAGTGACCCATCCATCACGTGCAGGTTGCGCACGTGATGATGTCGGCCGTCGACGTCAACGACCGCATGCCGGGGATCGGGGCCGAGCGGCGCGCCGCCCATCACGTGTGCCGACACCACGCGCGTGACGATCGGCGCCAGGTCGAAGCTGGCGATGGCCGCCCTGGCCTGCGCGAAACCGGTGTAAGCCGTCCCGGTGCCGTGGCCCGGGCTGACACTCGTTGCACCGGCGGCAAACTGGATTTCCGCCATCGACACGAACGCGCGACGCATGCCGTCCCAGAGGGCCGGCGTCAACGGATAGTCGAGGACCGGCGTGCCGTCATCGCGCAGGTGCACGCTGCCGCCGGGGCTGTCCGGATGAAAGCCGTCACGCAGCAGCGCAATCACTACCTGCAGGTTGCGGAATTGCCGCATCGTGCGCGCGTGGGCTTCGCCGTCCTCCGGCAACGTGATCGCCGTGAGAATCGGATGCAGCGGCGGCGCCTCGAGCTTGTAGCCGAGCGGACCATCAATCGGCTGCGTCTCCAGGAAATGGTCCGAGTAAATGGTTTGCGGCGCGCCGGCGAAACCGTCGATGGTGGCGGGCATCTCGGCGGCAGAAACCACCGACGGATGCAGAAAGGTGCGGCGGCCAGTCAGCGCCAGCGGATCGGGCAGGCGGCTGCGCAGCAGCAGGCCCGGCGTGCCGATCGCGCCGGCCGCGGCGATGAACGTCGCGCCACGCAGCGTGAGGCGATGACCAGTGGGTGCGGTGCCGGCGGCATTCATCCCCCGCGCCTCGAGTGCCACGACGCGATCGCCACGCAAGACGAATCGCTCGGCACGCACGCGGGTGACGAGCGTCGCACCCTTGGCCAATGCGGCGGGAATGGTCGTCACCAGCATCGATTGTTTGGCGTTGGTGGGGCAGCCCATGCCGCAATAACCGAGATTCCAGCAGCCCTTCACATTGCGGCGAATCGCCGGAGCCACGATGCCGATGCTGCGCGCGCCGCGCGCCAGCGCTTCGTTGTTGGCATTGGGCGCTACTTCCCATGGGGCAATGGACAGCCGGTGTTCCATACGCTCGAACCACGGCGCCAGCGCGGCCTCGGTGAATCCCGGGAGTCCGCAATGTTCGCGCCAATACGCCAGTGTGGTGGGCGGGGTGCGGAACGAACTGGTCCAGTTCACGGTGGTGCCACCGCCGACGCAGCGGCCCTGCAGGATGTTGATTGCCTTGTCGCGCGTTTTGCGCGCCGCGGAATCCTGATAGAGCTGCGGATAGGCTTCCGCCTCGCGCATATTGAAGTCACGCGAGGATTTAAGCGGACCTTCCTCCAGCAACAGCACGCGCAATCCGGCGTCGGCCAGAATTTCGGCCGCCGTACCTCCGCCCGCGCCGCTGCCGACGATGACGACATCGGCTTCAAGCGTGGCGTCGCCGTCAAGTAGCGATGCGTCGACCACACGCCAATCTGCGGCGGCGGCAGCGGCCCACGGGTCGGCGATGGAAGAAGGGCGGCGCGTACTCATGCCAATGCGGGCGGTCCGGGATACCCGATGGCCGCCCAGGATTGTGGTTGGCCGTACCACGCCGCAAACGTCAGCTGGTGCAGTCCGTCGTAGGCGGCGCGCAGCAATTGCACCGAACTGCCGCGAAAGCGGTCGAGGCACGCGCGAACCTGTTCGGGCGCTGCCTGCGCCCACGGGGCGTCGATGCGGGCGACTGCCAGTCGCACCGGCGGCAACGCCAGAAGGTCGAAGAGTTGCGCCAGTTCAGCCTGCGCGGCCTGGGGCAGGCCCCCTACCGCGGTGTCGAGTGCAGCGAGCGTCTGCGCGACGGCGACGGCGCGTGCCGCGGGCTCGGTGGGCAATGCGCTTGCGAGCATGACCGGCACGATGGCGCGCATGATGTCGTGTCCATCGACGGAGATGTTCGACGTCGCGCTGCCTGCGACAGGTTCCGGGGTTCGGCGCAGCCATCCGGCGATGGCGAGCGCGCCCGCGCCGGCCACGCCGACGGCGAGGAACGTGCGACGGTTCAGTTTCAGCGGTGAATGCGACACCCGCAGACGATAGCCACGACCGGTAGAGCAAACAATCTAATGCGTCGCGCGGCGCCTGCTAGACTTCACGCTGCTGTCCAGAACGATATCGCGTTCCATGGCCGAAGCCCAATCCGCCAGCGCCGCGCAAGGCGCCCTCATCCGCGAACTCGAACGGGTGGCGCGCCTGCACAGCGAACGCGTGGACAATCCCATTCTCGCGGGCGCGCTCAACCGGCTGGCACTGTGGCAGTCGCGGCGCCTGCGCATGACGTATGGCGACTTGGCCATTGACCGCCGCTATGCAAAGGCGGTGGATTTTTTCCAGAACGACCTCTACGGCACGGGCGACTTCAGCCAGCGCGATGCCGATCTGGCGCGCGTGGTGCCGGTGATGGCGAAGGTGCTGCCACCGGGTGTGATCACCACGATCGCGCTGGCGGTGGAACTCAACGCGTTGTCCCAGGAACTCGACCGCGCGCTGCTGTCGCGCCTGCCGCGCGCCGATGGCCATTTCACGGTGGCCGACTACTGCCGGGCGTATCGACGCGCCGGCAACATTCCGCTGCGGCGCCGGCAGATCGCGCTGATCATCGAAGTAGGCGCGGCGCTCGACCGCTACGTCGGCAAGCCGCTGATCCGTACCGCGCTCCTGATGATGCGCCAGCCGGCGCGAATGGCGGGCATGGGCGCGTTGCAGGATTTTCTTGAGCGCGGCGTTGCAGCGTTTCGCACGATGGGGGGCGCCACCACGTTCCTCGACACCGTGCAGGCACGTGAAACCGATATCCTCGAAGCGACTGTCGGCGGCGTCGTCGAAGCCTTTCCCGATCCGTTGGCGTTTCGCGCACCCGAACCGGTGACGATCCGTTGATTGTGACCGGCGGCCTCGAATGCGGTGGCGCTTCAGGCCTTGCCGAGCAGCTTGTCGAACTGCATATGAATTTCCTTCTCGAAGGCGGGCTTCAACGGCGTCAGCAACCAGCCCAGATTCACGTCGAGGTCGAAGCGGTCCTTGGCCACCAGCAGGCGACCGGTGACGCCGGGCCGCTCGAATTCTACCTCCTCGCCGTCCCATGTGTATTCGAGCTCGAATCGCTTCTGCAGGTCTTTCGCGATCTTTTCCGCGACGTCCCGGGCTTTCTTGTGCGTCAGCGCGTGCTTCCGCGAGATCTTGATGGTGGCCATCGTTGCCATCCTCCTTGCGACGCAGTATAGCCAACGCGTGCCGCGGTGTCCGATGGATTGTGGAGGCGCATGAAGGCACAATCGGCACTCGAACACAGCACCGCCGGCATGAGGTGCGACCAGGGGGGAGGGGTGGCGGACAATATCGCGCATCTGTTGTTGCGGCACGCAGACGCGGCACCGACGCGCGTACTGTATCGACACTACGTCGACGCGGCCTGGTGCGATGTCACCGCCGGCGAGGTCGCCCTGCTTGCCGCGCGCTGGCAGGCCGCGTTTGCGCGCGAAGGCTTGCAACCGGGCGACCGGATCGCGCTGTGCGTGCGCAATGGCGTGACCTGGGTCGCCATCGACCTGGCCGCGCTCGGCATGCAGCTGGTGGTGGTACCGCTCTACGTCGACGACAACCCCGACAACGTGGCGTGGTGCGCGGGCAATGCGCAGGCACGACTGCTGGTCGTCGAGAATTCGCGGATCGCGGCCGCGTTGGCGAAGGTCGAGGATCCCCAGCAACCGCTGCCCACGTGTGTGATCGTGCGCCCGGACGCCGGCGAGATCGGTGCCATCGTCGCGACGTGGTTGCCGCCGGTGGCGCCAGCCTACGCGGTGGCGGACGTCGCGCCGACGACGTTGGCCACCATCTGCTTCACGTCGGGCACGGCCGGACGCCCGAAGGGCGTGATGCTGACGCACGGCAACATCCTCGCCAATGTGGCGCAGTGCCGTGCCACCAACATGGCGCGCCCCGACGACCTGTTTCTGTCGATCCTGCCCCTGTCGCACATGTTCGAGCGCACGGGGGGCTATTACCTGCCGCTGGCGCTGGGTGCGCGCGTGGCCTATGCGCGCGGCGTCGCGCAGATCGCCGAGGATCTCGAATCGCAGGCGCCTACCGCTATGTTTGCGGTGCCGCGGATCTTCGAGAAATTTCGCGCCCGCATCGACCAGACGCTGGCGGGTTCGATGGCGAAGAAGCTACTCTTCGACATGTGCGTGGCGCGTGGCTATCGCGTGGCCACCGGGAGCGGCGGCGTCCTCGACCATGCGGCCACGCCGCTGCTGCGGAAGTTGGTCGCCACGCCGATACTGGCGCGCCTCGGCGGGCGCTTGCGCCTGGTCGTGGTTGGCGGCGCCGCGCTTGATCCGGAGCTTGCGCGCACGTTCATCGGCCTGGGCTTGCCGATGTTGCAGGGCTATGGAATGACCGAGGCGTCACCGGTGCTGTCGGTCAACCTCCTCGACGACAACGTACCTGAGTCGGTAGGCCCCCCGGTGCAGGGCATTGAAGTGAAGTTCGGCGACGGCGGCGAATTGCTGGTGCGCGGCGCCAACGTGATGCAGGGCTACTGGCGCAATCCCGAGGCTACCGCTGCCGTGCTGCAGGACGGCTGGCTGCATACGGGCGATATCGCCGAACTGAAGGGCGGCAAGATCTACATCCGCGGTCGTGCCAAGGACATCCTGGTGCTGTCCAATGGTGAAAAGCTGCCACCGCAGGACGTGGAGTTCGCGATCCTGCACGACCCCATCTTCGAGCAGGTGATGCTGGTGGGCGAGGGCCGCCCCTTCGTGGTGTTGCTTGCGGTGTCGAAGGAGACCGACGAAAAGGTACTGGTCCGGCGCGCCAACGAGCAGCTGAAGAAATTTCCGCGCTGGGTGCGCATCCGCAAGGTGGTGAGTTCGGTGGAGCCGTGGAGCGTGGACAATGGGCTGCTGACGCCAACACTTAAACTGCGGCGCCCGGCATTGTTGAAGCAGCGCGCCAGCGAGATCGAGGCGGCGTATTCAGGCGCGACCGACTAGCGTTCGTTCACCCGTCAGGCGCGCCGGCCCATCGCGATGGCCGCAAGTACCAATGTGGCACTGATATAGGTGGCCGCGGTCACCGGCTCGGCCAGCAGCCATGCGGACGCGATGATCGTCAGGAAGGGTTGCAGCAGTTGCGTCTGGCCCACGGCCGCGATGCCGCCGAGGGCGAGACCGCGGTACCAGACGAAAAATCCGAGGAACTGTGAAATCACCGCGACGTAGGCGAATGCGGCCCACGCGGACCATGGCGCTGCCAAGCTGCGGGCGTCGAACGTGAGCCACGTCGGGATCACGACAAATGGCGCGGCCAGGATCAGCACCCAACAGATGACCTGCCACCCGCCAAGGATGCGGGACAAGCGCGCGCCTTCGGCATAGCCGATTGCCGCTGCGGCCACGGCGCCGGCAAGCAACAGGTCGGCCGGCTGCATTGCGCCGCCGCCTTCCCACAGCGCGAACGCGACGACCACGGCGCTGCCGAAAGTGGCCCACACCCAGAATTGGCGGTGTGGTCGTTCGTGAGCGAGCCACGCTCCGGCCAGCGCGGTGGCGAGCGGGAGCAACCCGGCGACGACCGCGCCATGGGCCGCTGGAACGTGGCGCATCGCGAACGCTGTCAGCACGGGCCAGCCCGCGACCACACCCAACGCGACGACGCCGAGACGCGGCCATAGCGCACGCGGCGGAATGGGCGTACGCGTGGCGGCCAGCACGATCGCAGCCAGCACTGCGGCCACGAGCGCGCGGCCGAGGCCGACGAAGACCGGGTCGAGGAAGGCGACGGCCAGACGGGTGGCGGGCAGCGTACCGCTGAAGGCAATCACGGCGACCAGGCCTAGCCAGAGGCCGAGGCGGCGATTGGCCTTGGTTGCGACGTAGGCGTTGGCCGCTGGGGGCTCGGCGGGTTGGGGCACGGGAAGCGGGTGCATGGTGGAAAATTGTACCCGACTGAAATGATCGGCTAATGGGCGGCGACTATCCTGGGACGTGAGTCCGGTGCCCGCCGACTTGACAACTGCATTCGATCAAACATAGGATTGAAACAGTTGTTTGAAATTTTATCGCCGTGCATCCGCAGCGAGGACCGATGAACACGAACGTGATGGCGCTGCGCGAACTGCGCGGCGCGGCTGCTACCAAGGAACGTCTGCTGGACGCCGCCGAGGCCCTGTTCATGGAACACGGCTTCGAGGCCACCAGCCTGCGCCTCATCACCGCCGCCGCCGGCGCCAACCTCGCCGCGGCGAACTATCACTTCGGCAGCAAGGAGGCGATGTTCGAAGCGGTGCTCACCCGGCGGCTCGATCCGATGAACCTGGAGCGGGTCGAATTGCTGGATCGCTTCGAGGCCGAGACGGCGCCCACCCCCCTTGGCTGCGATCGCATCCTTGCCGCGCTGTTCATCCCGGCGCTGCGACTGGCGCGCGAGCCCGCGCTCGGCGGCAACAATTTCCTGCGCCTGCTCGGGCGTGCGTATGCGGATCCGGCGCCGTTCATCCGGCGGTTTCTGTCCGAGCAATACGCCCAGATGATCGCCCGCTTCAAGGCGGCCTTCGGACGCGCGCTGCCGCACCTGCCGAAGAAGGAACTGTCGTGGCGCCTGCACTTCATCATGGGCGCGCTGTCGTACACGCTTGCCGGCACGGATGCGCACAAGATCATTTCCGAGCTGAATCCGCTGGCCACCGACAACGATGAAATCCTGTTGCGGCGCCTCGCCCCCTTTTTGCTGGCCGGCCTCACTGCGCCGCTGCCGGACCTCAACGATGTGACGCGCGAATTCGATTCCGAGGTCGCGCTCCGACGCTGACCCGCCGATACAACGCCGGGCCCATGCCGCCCGCCGCCAAGGAGTTTTGCCATGCTGACCTTATTCTGGTTCATCGCTGTTTTCGCCGGGTTCCTGGCACTGGCCTATGTCAATGCCTCGGGCCGGAACTGGGCCATCGGCATGGTCGTGGCGCTCGGGCTCTCGGTGGTTCTGCACGCGCTGCCGTTGGCGCTCAACCTCCTGCTTGCCATGATCGTCATCGCACTGGGCGTGGCGCTGGCCGTGCCCTCGTTGCGGCGCAGCCTGATCAGCGATGCGGTGCTGGGGGCGTTCCGCAAGGTGATGCCGGCGATGTCGCAGACCGAACGCGAGGCGATCGAGGCCGGCACCGTGTGGTGGGATGGCGAGCTCTTTTCGGGGCGCCCGAACTGGAACCGTCTGCTGGAAACGCCGCTGTCCGCGCTCACGCCTGATGAACAACGCTTCATGGACGAGGAAACGGAAGCGCTGTGCGGCATGACCAGCGACTGGGAGACCACCAACGTCTACAAGGACCTGCCGCCCCACGTGTGGCAGTTCGTGAAGGACAAGGGCTTCCTCGGCATGATCATCCCGAAGGAATACGGCGGCCTCGGCTTTTCGGCGTGGGCACATTCGCAGGTGATCAATAAGCTGTCGACGCGCAGCGGCACGGTGGCGGTGACGGTGATGGTGCCCAATTCGCTCGGCCCGGGCGAACTGCTGCTGCACTACGGCACCGAAGCGCAGAAGCAGTACTACCTGCCGCGCCTGGCCAAGGGTCTCGAGATTCCATGTTTCGCGTTGACCAATCCCAACGCCGGATCGGATGCGGCGGCCATTCCCGATTATGCGCACGTGTGCTGGGGCGAGCACGACGGCAAGCGCGTGCTCGGGCTGTCGGTGACATGGGACAAGCGCTACATCACGCTGGGGCCGGTGGCCACGCTGCTTGGTCTCGCGTTCCGGGTCTACGACCGCGACAAGCTCTTGGGCGACAAGGAGGATCTGGGCATCACCTGCGCGCTGATCCCCGCGACGCATCCGGGCGTGGTGATCGGCCGCCGGCACATGCCGCTCAACGCCGTGTTCCAGAACGGGCCAAACTCGGGCCGCGACGTGTTCATTCCGCTCGACTGGGTGATCGGCGGGCGACCGATGGTCGGCCAAGGCTGGCGGATGTTGATGGAATGCCTTGCGACCGGACGGGGCATTTCACTGCCGTCGTCGAACACGGGCATGTCGATGCTGGCGGTACGCACGGTGGGCGGTTATGCGCGCGTGCGCACGCAGTTCAAGACCGCCATCGGCAAGTTCGAGGGCATCGAGGAGCCGCTGGCGCGCATGGGCGGCAATCTCTACATGATGGACGCGACGCGGATGCTGACCGCCGCGGCGATCGACCTGGGCGAGAAGCCCGCAGTGGTGACGGCCATCGCCAAATATCACATCACCGAGCGCGCGCGCAAAACGATCAACGACGGCATGGATGTGATCGGTGGCAAGGGCATCTGCATGGGTCCGTCCAATTTTCTTGGCGGCGCCTACATGCAGCACCCGGTGGCGATCACCGTCGAAGGCGCCAACATCCTGACCCGGAGTCTCATCATCTTCGGCCAGGGCGCCATTCGCTGCCACCCGTTCGTGTTGAAGGAAATCAACGCCACGCGGGAAGCGGATCCGGCGCGCGCATCGATCGCGTTCGATGCCGCGCTGTTCGGGCATGTCCGGTTCGCGCTGGCCAACTTCGCGCGCACGTTCGTCACCGGCATCACCGGCTCGCATTTCGTCCGCGTGCCCGATGACGTGGCGCCGGCCACGCGCCGGTACTACCAGCAGCTCACGCGTTTCTCGGCGGCGCTCGCCTTTCTGGCCGACGTGTCGATGGGAACGCTCGGTGGCGCGCTGAAGCGGAAGGAAAAACTGTCGGCGCGCCTGGGCGACATCCTCTCGCTGATGTACCTGTGCTCGGCCACGCTGAAGCGCTTCGAGGCGGAAGGGCGGCAGGAGGCCGATGCGCCGCTGATGCACTGGGCGATCTGGGATGCGATGTTCCAGATCCAGAGCGCGTTCGAAGGGGTGATCTGCAACTTCCCGAACCGGATCACGGCCTTCCTGTTGCGCCGTACCGTATTTCCGCTGGGCCGACCCTATTTCATTCCGTCGGACCAACTCGGGCACGAGGTTGCGCGCCTGTTGATCGCGCCGTCGGCCACGCGCAATCGCCTCACGGCGGGTATGTACCTCGGCGCCGCCGGGGACGATCCGGTGGCGCTGATCGAGCGCGCGCTGGACGCCACCGTGGCGGTCGACCCGGTCGAGGCCAAGCTGAAGGCCGCCATCCGCGAACAGAAGGTGGATGGCCGCCTGCCGCCCGGTGCGGGCATCGAGATCCTGGCCATGCGTGGCGTCGAAGCGGGAGTGATCGACGCCGCCGAGGCCCGCCTGCTGATCGCGCAGCGCGAATTGGTGGCGCGCGTGATCAAGGTCGATGATTTCGACCGCGACCTGGGCGCGAGCCTGCTGCAACCGGCCATCGATACCGTGACGACCCATGTCGAACCGGTCCAACGACGTGAGGCTGCGTGAACACCTTGCACGCCGCGTCGCCAATGCCCTGTAGGCGAGGCTTCAGCCTCGCAGGCAAGGCGCCGCACCGAACCCGCGAGGCTGAAGCCTCGCCCACAGGCTTCCACAAGCGCGCAATGTCATGAACGAACCTGTCTACATCATCGACGGCAACCGCACGCCGTTTCTCAAGTCGCGCAACCGGCCGGGACCCTTTGCCGCGTCGGATCTCGCCACCGCTGCCGGTCGCGCGCTGCTGCTCCGCCAGCAATTCGAGCCCACGGCATTGGACGAGGTCATCCTGGGCTGCGCGGCGCCTTCCGCAGACGAAGTGAACATCGGCCGGGTGGCGGCCCTGCGGATGGGCTGCGGCCTCAAGGTGCCGGGCTGGACGGTGATGCGCAACTGCGCGTCGGGCACGCAGTCGATCGATTCCGCAGTCAACAATATCCGCGCCGGCCGATCAAACCTCGTGCTGGCGGGCGGCGTCGATGCGTTGTCGCGCGCGCCGCTCCTCTTCTCCGACGCCATGGTGATGTGGTTGTCGCGCTGGTACGCCGCCAAATCCATCGGGCAGCGCGCGGCGCTGCTCACGCAATTCCGGCCCGGTTACCTGGCGCCGGTAATTGCGCTGATGAAGGGTCTCACCGATCCCATCTGCGGGCTGCTGATGGGGCAGACCGCTGAAAACCTCGCGTATCGCTTTGGCATCACGCGGCAGGAAATGGATGCGTATGCGGCGGGCAGTCACGCCAAGGTGATTGCAGCGCAGAAGGCCGGGCACTTCGCGGACGAACTGGTGGCCCTGTACGACAAGACCGGCAAGGTCTACGCCGAGGACGATGGCGCGCGCACGGATTCAACCGCCGAAAACCTCGCCAAGCTGCGCCCGTTCTTCGACAAGAAATACGGCAATGTCACCGCCGGCAACAGTTCGCAGATCACCGATGGCGGCGCGTGGGTGGTGGTGGCATCGGAGCGCGCGGTGGCCGAGCACAAGCTGGTGCCGCTGGGCCGCATCGTCGACTCGCAGTGGGCAGGGCTCGACCCGGCGCAGATGGGCCTGGGACCGGTGCATGCGGCCACGCCGATCCTGCAACGGCATGGCCTCAACCTCAACGACATCGACGCGTGGGAAATCAACGAAGCGTTTGCTGCGCAAGTACTGGCCTGCGAACGCGCATGGGCCAGCGACGACTACTGCCGCACCGAACTCGGACTGCCGGGCGCGCTGGGCGCCATCGATCCGGCGCAGCTCAATGTCGACGGGGGGGCGATAGCACTCGGACATCCGGTGGGCGCGTCGGGCACGCGCATCGTACTGCATGTGCTGAACGTGCTGCGCCGCACTGGCGGCAAGCGCGGCATGGCCGCCATCTGCATCGGCGGCGGCCTGGGCGGCGCCATGCTGATCGAGCGCCTATGAGTGCCGCGATGCTTGTTGTGCGCGGCGGCCGCAGCGACGCAGGTCGCGATCGCGCGGCCACCTCCATTGACCTGAACTCGCGGGATCACTGATGCAGCACTGGACGATTGAACGCAATGCCGACGGCCTCGCGTGGCTGACGCTGGACAAGCGCGGCGCGACGGCGAACACGCTTTCTAGCGAAGTGCTGGTCGAGTTGAACGACGCGCTTGACCTGCTGGACGCCGATGCGCCGCGCGGACTCATCATCCGCTCGGGCAAGGCCAACGGGTTCATTGCCGGCGCGGATGTGGACGAATTTGCGGGCGTCACCGACGAGGCCGGTGCGCTGGCCATCGTCAAGCGCGGCTGGGACACCTTCGAGCGTCTTGCGCATGTGCGCTATCCGACGCTCGCGCTGATCAAGGGCTTCTGCCTCGGCGGCGGCCTCGAACTGGCACTGGCGTGCCGCTATCGCGTGGTGGTCGACGACCCGGGCACGCGGCTTGGTTTGCCCGAGGTGATGCTGGGCATCGTGCCGGGCTGGGGCGGCATTCGGCGCCTGCCGAAGTTGCTGGGCGCACCGGCGGCGCTCGATCTTCTGCTCACCGGCAGGACCATCGACGCGCGCCGGGCGAAGCGGCTGGGGCTGGCGGACGAGTGTGTGCCGTCGCGCGTGATGGAGAACACGGCGCGTGGCGTGCTGCACGCGTTGCCGTCGCCGCGACGGCTCAAATTTCCGCTGTCGATGACGCTGAATCCGCTGGTCCGTCGCTACATCGCGGCGCAGGCGCGCCAACAGGTCGCCCAACGCGCGCGCCGCGAACACTATCCGGCCCCCTACGCCATCCTGGATCTGTGGGTCCGCTTCGATGGCAACGCTCTGGACGCGCCCGCCGCGGATCCGGCATCGATCCCATCGTTGCTGGCGACGCCCACGGCGACGAATCTCATTCGCGTGTTCCGGCTGCAGGAGCGCCTGAAGAGCCTCGGCAAGGAAGGCGACTTCAAGGCCGCGCACGTGCATGTCGTGGGCGCCGGCACGATGGGTGGCGACATCGCCGCGTGGTGTGCGCTGCGGGGTCTGCGGGTGACGTTGCAGGACCAGAGCGCGGAACGCCTGGCGCCGGCGATGAAGCGCGCCGCCATGCTGTTTGCAGACCGTCTGCGCGATCCGCGGCGGCTGCGCGACGCGACCGATCGCCTGGTCCCGGATGTGGCGGGCGACGGCGTGGCGCACGCCGACGTGATCATCGAGGCGATCTTCGAAAACGTCGAGGCCAAGCGCAGTCTCTTTGCCGCGCTGGAAAAGAAAGCGCGCCCGGAGGCGCTGCTGGCCACCAATACATCGAGCATTCCGCTCGAGGAAATCGCGTCGACGTTGCAATCTCCGGAGCGGTTGATCGGACTGCATTTCTTCAATCCGGTGGCGAAGATGATGCTGGTCGAGATCGTCGTCGGCGCCCGTACGGCGCCTGCACTCGTGCCGCAGGCCGCCGCGTTTGTGCGCCAGATTGACAAGCTGCCTCTGCCGGTGAAAAGCGCGCCAGGCTTCCTCGTCAATCGCGTGCTGGCGCCCTACCTGATGGCGGCGATGCGCTGCGTTGACGAAGGCATCCCGCCGGAAGCCGTCGACGAGGCGGCGCTGGCCTTCGGCATGCCGATGGGGCCGATCGAACTTGCCGACACCGTGGGCCTCGACATCTGCCTGGCCGTGGGTCAACTGCTTGGCGGCGATGCGCAGGCGCCGCGCAAGCTGGCGGAACTCATCGCGGCGGGCCATCTGGGACGCAAGACCGGACGCGGCTTCTATGCGTGGACCAATGACAAGCCGCAGAAGGGCGCGGCCGGCGCCATTCCTGCCGGGTTGGCCGAGCGTCTGGTCGGGCCGATGGTCGACGAGGCGCACGCGGCGTTGGCCGAGAATATTGTCGCGGATGCCGACCTCGTCGACGCCGGCGCGATTTTCGGCACCGGATTTGCACCGTTTCGCGGCGGTCCACTGCACTTCGCCGACGCGACCTGAGGCCCTAGCACTGGTCGCGACCCCTGCGGCGCGGCATCTGGTGTACGATTTTTGGGGGACGGACGCGGGGCTCCATGCAAGGGCCTGCGCCGTGATGCGGTCAAGCCGATGGCGGCGGGCCGCGGATTTTGTCGCGGCGCCCGTGCCGCGGCAAGTCCGGATGGCAAAGGAGGAGCGTCGTGGAAAAGATCTGGCTCAAGCACTATCCGAAAGGCGTGCCTGCCGAAATCGACATCAACGAATACGCGTCGGTGAGCGAGGTGTTCGAGGAGAGCGTCGGCAAGTTCCCGACACGTCCCGCGTTCACCTGCATGGGCAAGACGCTGACCTTTGCCGAACTCGATACGCTGTCGAGCGCCTTCGGGGCCTGGCTGCAGAGCATGGGTTGCAAGAAGGGCACCCGCGTCGCCCTGATGATGCCCAACATCCTGCAGTATCCGGTGGCGCTCTTCGGCACGCTGCGGGCCGGGTGCACGGTGGTCAACGTCAATCCGCTGTACACACCGCGCGAACTGGAGCATCAGCTCTCCGACTCCGGCGCCGAGATCCTCATCTGCGTCGAGAATTTCGCCGACACGGTGGCGACGGTGGTCGCCCGGACCAAGGTCAGGCAAGTAGTGGTGACGTCGATCGGCGAATTGCTGGGCTTCAAGGGCATCCTCGTCGACTTCGTGCTGCGCCACGTCAAGAAGTTGATCCCGGCATACGCGCTGCCCGGTTCCATCCACTTGTCGGATGCGCTGGCCGCCGGCCGCCAGCGCTCGCTCGAGCGCGTGCCGCAGAGTCACGACGACATCGCGTTCCTGCAATACACGGGCGGCACCACCGGCGTGGCCAAGGGCGCCATGCTGCTCAATCGGAACATCGTCGCCAACATGCTTCAGGCACGCGCCTGGCTGCGGCCATTCATGCAGCCCGATCGCCGCGAGATCGTCATCACGCCGCTGCCGCTCTATCACATCTTCTCGCTGACCGCGAACTGCCTCGTGTTCATGACGCTGGGCGCCGAGAACGTCCTCATTCCGAATCCGCGCGACATTCCCGGCTTCGTGAAGGAGATGGCCAGGTTCAAGTTCACCGCGTTCACCGGCGTGAACACGTTGTTCAATGCGCTCGTCAACAACGACGATTTTCGCAAGCTCGATTTTTCGTCGCTGACGCTGTCGCTGGGCGGCGGCATGGCGGTGCAGGAGGCGGTGGCGAAGAAGTGGAAGGAAATCACCGGCGTGCCGTTGATCGAGGCCTACGGACTGACGGAGACCTCGCCGGCCGCCACGATCAATCCGCTCGACCTCGCCGAGTTCAACGGCTCGATCGGCCTGCCGATCCCCTCCACCGAACTCACGTTGCGCGACGACGCCGGCAATACGGTGGCCCTGGGCCAGCCCGGTGAGATCTGTATCCGGGGGCCGCAGGTGATGGCGGGCTATTGGCACCGCCAGGATGAAACGGACAAGGTGATCGACAAGGACGGCTGGTTTGCCACCGGCGACGTGGGGGTGATGGATGACCGCGGCTTCGTTCGCATCGTCGACCGCAAGAAGGACATGATCCTGGTCTCCGGATTCAACGTCTATCCGAACGAAATCGAGGGCGTGGTCGCCGCGCACCCGGGGGTGCTGGAGTGCGCCGCCGTCGGCGTCCCGGACGCAAAATCCGGCGAGGCCGTCAAGCTCTTCGTGGTCAGGAAAGACCAGGCGCTCACGGAGGAGGACGTGCTGAAATACTGTCGCGAGAACCTGACCAGCTACAAGATCCCCCGCAACGTCGAGTTCCGCAGCGAACTGCCCAAATCCAACGTCGGCAAGATTCTGCGCCGTGAACTGCGCGACGAAATGAAGCGGCAGCAGGCCGCGGCCTGATCGGGCGAGCCCGACGCATGAACCTTCCGGATAAGCAACCGGTGTTGCGCGTGGTCCCCATGCCCGCCGACGTGAACCAGCACGGCGACATCTTCGGCGGCTGGATCATGGCGCAGGTCGACATTGCCGGCGGGGTCGTGGCCGCGCGACATGCGCGCGGCCGGGTGGCCACCGTGGCCGTCAATTCATTCACCTTCAAGCAACCGGTGCTGGTGGGCGACCTGGTGACGTTCTTCGCCGACGTCACGCGTATCGGAAAGACGTCGATAACCGTTGCCGTCGAGGTTTTTGCGCAGCGCAACCCAAAAGAGGAAGTTACCGTTCGGGTGACGGAAGCCAGCCTCACCTATGTGGCAGTGGGTCCCGACCGCCGGCCGCGACTGCTCAATCTGCTCTAAAAAGTTTGCCGCCCTGCCCGGTGCCTGCCCCTCGAATTCGCGCCGCGGGTGTATAGTTCTTTAGGAGGTATCCACCTGGTTGGCCGCTGGCACGGCTGGGGGATTCATAAGACCAAATAGCAAGTAATTACAATCGTGCCGGCCACGGCACTCAGGAGGAGCAAACGATGTCATCGACTACGATTCGCAAGACGCAACTTGCCTCGGCAATCAGCGCGCTGGTGCTGGCGCTTGGCTCCGGCCAGGCATTTGGCACCGGCTTCCAGTTGAACGAAAACAGTGCGAGCGGCCTCGGCAACGCGTTTGCGGGTGGTGCGGCGGCCACGGACGATGTATCGGCGATGTGGTCCAATCCTGCCGCACTTTCGCAGTTCCCCAAGATGCAAGCCGCAGCGGCGTTCCACATCATCACGCCCTCGATCAAGTTCAGCAACAACGCTTCGGTCCGGGCTTCCAACCAAAAGATTGGCGGCGATGGTGGTGACGCCGGCGGATTCAATTTTGTGCCGAACACGTACCTGTCCGTGCCGATCAATGCGCAGTGGACCTTCGGTCTCGGCATCAACGCACCGTTCGGGCTGACGACGGAATACGATGACGGCTGGATCGGTCGTTACCAGGCGCTGAAGTCACAGATCCAGACGATCAACGTCAACCCGGCGCTGTCATGGCAAGTGACGCCCACGCTCGCGCTCGGCGTCGGCGTCAACTACCAGTACATCAAGGCCACGCTGACCAACAACGTTAACTACTCGGGCGCCTTGTTGGCCGCCGCCGCCGGCGCCGGCATCACGCCAGGGTCCCCGACCTTCAACGCCATCGCGGGGCTGACACCGGACCTCGATTCGAAAGCGCAGGTCAAGGGCGAAGACGGCGCATGGGGCTGGAATATCGGCTTCGCGTGGGATGCCACTCCGCAACTTCGTGTCGGTGCCAGCTATCGCTCGGAGATCAAGTACAACGTTTCCGGCAACATCGACTTCAGCAATCCCACGGTCACGGTCCCGCCCGGCACGCCGGCACAGCTCGCGGGCACGATCGCGGCACTCTCGGCAGGCGTCAACAGCGCCGCGCTCTACGGCCGGAGCGTCACTTCCAACATCACGATCCCGGCGATCGCCAACCTGTCGATGCTCTACCGGCTC
>JANMCS010000153.1:0-8098 GCA_031361405.1 Betaproteobacteria bacterium | reverse complement strand
GGCGAGATCGGCGCCCGACATGCCGGGCGTGCCGCGCGCGATGATGTCGGCCTTGACGTCCGGGCTCATCGGCACCTTGCGCATGTGCACCAGCAGGATCTGCTCGCGGCCGCGGATGTCCGGCAGCGGGACGACGACCTGACGATCGAAGCGGCCCGGCCGCATCAGCGCCGGATCGAGCACGTCCGGGCGGTTGGTGGCGGCGATCACGATCACGCCGACATTGCCTTCGAAGCCGTCCATTTCAACGAGCAGCTGGTTCAGCGTCTGCTCGCGCTCGTCGTTGCCGCCGCCGAGGCCCGCGCCACGCTGGCGGCCCACGGCGTCGATTTCGTCGATGAACACGATGCACGGCGCGTTTTTCTTGGCCTGCTCGAACATGTCGCGCACGCGCGCCGCGCCCACGCCGACGAACATCTCGACAAAGTCGGAGCCCGAGATCGCAAAGAACGGCACCTTGGCCTCGCCCGCGATGGCCTTGGCCAGCAGCGTCTTGCCGGTGCCCGGCGAACCGACCATCAGCACGCCGCGCGGAATGCGTCCGCCCAGCTTCTGGAACTTGGAGGGGTCGCGCAGGAATTCAACGAGTTCGCTGACCTCTTCCTTCGCTTCGTCGCAGCCGGCAACATCGGCAAAGGTGATCGTGTTGTTGGCCTCGTCGATGAGACGCGCCTTGCTCTTGCCGAACGAAAAGGCGCCGCCGCGACCACCGCCCTGCATCTGGCGCATGAAGAAGATCCACACCCCGATCAGCAGCAGCATCGGGAACCACGAGATGAAGATCTGCGCGAGGAACGATTGCTCTTCCTCCGGCTTGGCCTCGACCTTGACGCCGTACTTGACCAGGTCGCCCACCATCCAGATGTCGCCGGGGCTGTACGTGGTGAAGCGCTTGTTGTCGTTGTTGGCCCACTTGATCGTGCGGCCCTCGACGGTGGCGGACGTGACCTTGCCGCTCTTGGCCGCATCCATGAATTCGGAATAGGGAACGGAGTCGCGATTGGTCTGGCGCGAATCGAATTGCTTGACGACGGTAAGCACCACCAGCCCGATCACGAGCCAGATGCCGATGTTCTTGAGCAGATTATTCAAGCCTTACTCCTTGAGGCCCCGCCGCGGAGAGGCATCCGCGCGGAGGCCGTGCCTCCAGATCGCCCGCGGCCAAGCGTGGTACGGGCGATCTGCAATTCTAGCCGCGAACCCACGGCTGGGACAGCTTGGACATCGAAATCAAAGCAGGATTCACGCCAAATTCGGCGTTTTGACGCGAATGTCGGACCAACGGGCAGAAATGTCGTCAGAAGGCGACGCCGGTCAACGCTGGAAACGCTTGCCCACCAGGAAGGTTTCGCGGCTTTTGTCGCGGGAGGACTTGGGCTTGCGAACATAGACTTTCTCGAAATGCGCGCCGATCGCACGCTGGAACTCGGGCAACCCCGACCCCTGGAACACCTTGACCAGGAGATCGCCGCCCTCCCGCAGGTGGGTCATGGCGAACTCGAGGGCCAGGTCGCCCAGGTGCATGCTCCGGGCCTGGTCGACGGGGTCGATGCCCGAGAGATTGGGGGCCATGTCCGAGACCACAAGGTCGACAGCGCGGCCGCCCAGTGCCGCTTCGAGGGCCGTCAAGCCTTCATCGTCGCGAAAGTCGCCCTGGATGAACGTGACCCCGGCGATGCCATCCATCGGCAGCAGGTCGATCGCGATGATGACGCCGGTCGCCCCGAGCCGCTCGCGCAGCACCTGCGACCAACTGCCGGGGGCGGCGCCAAGGTCCACCACGGTCATGCCGGGCTTCAGCAACTGGTCCCGCTCGGCGATCTCCAGCAGCTTGAAGGCCGCGCGCGACCGGAACCCCCGCCGCGTGGCTTCCTGCACGTAGGGATCGTTGACGTGGTCGTGCATCCACGCCTTGACGGACTTGTTTTTCCTGCCGGGGGACTTGAGGAGTTTGGCCATTGACGTTAGCGGGAGTCGGACCCTAATTTACCAGCCGGCCGTCGGCGTCGCGTAAACTCGCGCGGATGATCCCATTGACTCCCGCGCAACGCCGCGACCTGCGCGCCAAGGCGCACCACCTCGATCCCGTGGTCATCATCGGCCAGCACGGGCTCACACCCGCCGTGCTGCACGAAATCGACCTCGCGCTGATCAAGCACGAACTCATCAAGTTGCGGGTACTGGGCGACGATCGCGACGCCCGTACGGCATTGCTCGAGCGCGTGTGCGCCGACATGGACTGCGCGCCCGTGCAAGCGCTGGGCAAGGTGCTGGTGCTGTGGCGTCCCAACCCGGAAAAGCGGAAGAAAGCCGCCGACAAGGCCGCGAAGGTTGCAACGCCGGTGCGGCGCGCGGGGAAGGCGGCCGCCGCGCCGCGTACCGCGCCCCGCACGCCGCTTGATCCGGTGCGCGCGCGACGCCGCACATCGCTGGCCGATGGCGAGGCCGAAGGCGGCAGCACTGCAGGCAGCGGGCGCGGTCGCCGTGGCGCGGCGCGCTTCGCGTCATCCGAACCGTTCACGCCCCCGGCCGACGATGCGCCGGTCGTGCGCCGAAAATCGTCGTACACGCCCAAGACCAAGCCCAAGTCGTTCTCTGCCAAGCCCAATCCGCGCTCGGCGTGGGAAAAGAAGAAGGATGCTGCCAATACCAGCACCAGCAAAGGGGCCGGGGTCGGCGCGGCCACGCGGCGCCGGCGCAGCACGAAGTAGGCGAGGCTTCAGCCTCGCGGGTCTGGCGCAACGCCGTCCCAGCGAGGCGCAAGCTTCACCTGCCGGCTTTCGCGCGGTGCGCAAGCCTATCCGGCATGTCGCACCGCGCGCCTCTTGCTGCACCCAGACGACGCCAATCTACGTTGCATGCATTACAGCTTCGTGAACGCGATCTCGCCATTCTTCAACGCCACGTTCACCGTGTCGCCCGGCGCATATTTGCCGGCCAGGATTTCCTTCGCCAGCGGATTCTCGATCTGCTGCTGGATCGCGCGCTTCAGCGGCCGCGCGCCGTAGACAGGATCGAAGCCGGCTTCAGCCACCTTGTCGAGCGCCTTGTCGTCGATGGCGAACTTCACTTCCAGCTTGGCCAGGCGCTGCTCCAGACCTTTCATCTGGATCCGCGCGATGCTGGCGATGGCCTTGCGATCAAGCGGCTTGAACACGACGATCTCGTCGATGCGATTGACGAACTCCGGACGGAACGACTGCTTGACCTCGGCCATCACCGCGATCTTGATCAACGCCAGGTCGGAGCCGTCGTCGGTCATCTGCTGGATCTGGTGCGAGCCCAGGTTGGACGTCATCACGATCACCGTGTTGCGGAAATCCACCGTGCGGCCCTGGCCGTCGGTGAGGCGGCCATCGTCCAGCACCTGCAGGAGGACGTTGAACACGTCCGGATGCGCCTTCTCGATTTCATCGAACAGGATCACGCTGTACGGGCGCCGCCGCACCGCCTCGGTGAGGTAGCCGCCCTCCTCGTACCCGACATAACCCGGCGGCGCGCCGATCAGCCGCGCCACTGAATGCTTCTCCATGAACTCCGACATGTCGATGCGGATCATCGCGTGGTCGGAGTCGAAAAGGAACTCGGCCAACGCCTTGCACACTTCGGTCTTGCCTACGCCCGTCGGACCGAGGAAAAGAAAGGATCCGTACGGCCGATTGGGATCGGACAGGCCCGAGCGCGAACGGCGGATGGCATCGGAGACGAGCCGCACCGCCTCTTCCTGCCCCACCACGCGCGCATGGATCTTGTCCTCCATCTTGAGGAGCTTGTCGCGCTCGCCCTGCATCATCTTCGATACCGGGATGCCGGTGGCCCGTGACACCTCCTCGGCGATTTCTTCGGCGCCGACCTGCGTGCGCAACAGGCGCGGCTTCTTCTTGTCGTCCTTGGCCACCGCCGAGTCGGCCTTCTTCAGCTGCGCCTCGAGCTGCGGCAACTTGCCGTATTGCAGCTCGGACATCGCCTGCCAGTCGCCCTTGCGGCGCGCCTCGTCCATCTGCAGCTTGATCTTGTCGATCTCTTCCTTGATGTGCTGGCTGCCCACCACTTCGGCTTTCTCCGCCTTCCATACTTCATCGAGATCCGCATACTCGCGCTCGAGGCGCTTGATCTCGTCCTCGATGATGACGAGGCGCTTCTTCGACGCGTCGTCCTTTTCCTTCTTCACCGCCTCGCGCTCGATCTTCAGCTGGATCAGCCGGCGCTCGAGCTTGTCCATCGACTCGGGCTTCGAGTCGATTTCCATCCGGATGCGCGCCGCCGCCTCGTCGATGAGGTCGATGGCTTTGTCGGGCAGGAAGCGATCGGTGATGTAGCGCGCGGACAATTCCGCCGCCGCCACGATGGCCGGATCGGTGATGTCCACGCCGTGGTGGATTTCGTAGCGCTCCTGCAGGCCGCGCAGGATGGCGATGGTGGATTCCACCGACGGCTCGCCGACCAGCACCTTCTGGAAGCGCCGCTCCAGCGCCGCATCCTTTTCGACGTACTTGCGGTATTCGTCCAGCGTGGTGGCGCCCACGCAATGCAGCTCGCCGCGCGCGAGGGCGGGCTTCAGCATGTTGCCCGCGTCCATCGCGCCCTCGGCCTTGCCCGCGCCGACCATCGTGTGCAGCTCATCGATGAAGACGATGGTGCGGCCCTCGTCCGCCGCGAGATCCTTCAGCACGGCCTTCAACCGCTCCTCGAATTCGCCACGATACTTGGCACCGGCAATCAAGGCCGCCATGTCGAGCGACAGCACGCGCTTGTCCTTCAGCGTTTCCGGCACCTCGCCGTTGACGATGCGCTGGGCGAGACCTTCGACGATGGCCGTCTTGCCCACGCCGGGTTCGCCGATCAGCACTGGATTGTTCTTGGTGCGCCGCTGCAGGATCTGGATGGTGCGGCGGATTTCGTCGTCGCGGCCGATGACGGGATCGGGCTTGCCCTCGCGGGCGCGTTCGGTGAGGTCGATCGTGTACTTGGCCAGGGCCTGGCGCTGTCCTTCGGCTTCCTGCGAATCGACGCCGCCGCCGCCGCGCACGGCATCGATGGCCGCTTCCAGCGCCTTGCGGTTGAGGCCCGCGTCTTTCGCAATCCGGCCGGTGTCACCCTTGTCGCCCGCCAGCGCGAGAAGGAAGAGTTCGCTGGCGATGAATTGGTCACCGCGCCTGGTGGCTTCCTTGTCGGTGAGGTTGAGCAGGTTATTGAGATCGCGGCCCACGGTGATCTCGCCGCCCTGCCCTTCGACCTTGGGCAGGTTCTCGATCGCGTGCTTGAGCGCCGCCTGCATCTTGGGCACCTGCACCCCGGCGCGCGCCAGCAGCGACGTGGTGCCGCCATCTTCCTGCGCGAGCAACGCCGCCAGCAGGTGCTGCGGCTCGATGAAACCGTTGTCGTTGCCCAGGGCCAGGCTTTGCGCATCGGCAAAGGCCTGCTGGAACTTGGTGGTGAGCTTGTCAAACCGCATGGCGCAATATCCCCGCATTAGTTGTGGTTATGCTGCTACATGGGCGTTGACGACCGGGTTTTCAACCGTTTTTCGGGCGTCCAGGCGCCCTTACCTGCCCCTTTTGGCGCGCCGGAACGGCGTTATCCGCGTGCTAGCATCCACGGGCACCTGACCACGCCATGCGCTGTCCGATCCCCGCGATGATAGACCCCGGCAACCACTCCCAAAACGACGCGCCCGCGCCGCCGGCCGCCCGCCGCGCCTCGCTGCTGGAGGTGGCCGGCGCCGTGTTCGGCAGCTTCCTCGGCATCCGCCGCGGCAACGCGATGCAGCGGGACGCGGTCACGATCAAGCCTGCTCAGGTGATCGTGGTCGGCATCATCCTCGCCGCGTGCCTGGTCGTGTCGCTGCTGGTGCTGGTGCGCTTCATCATGAGCGCGGCCGCCGCGTGACGGGCGGACTGTTGCATCGTCCCGGCTAACCCTTGACCACTGCGGCCACGGCATTCGCCGCGCTGACCAGTTCCGCGTCGCCCGTCAGCACATCGGGGCACAACCGCAGGTAGCGGCCCCGCGCATCGGTGACCACGCCATGCGCGCGCAGCGCTGCCGACGAGCGTTCGGCGCGCGCATCGACGATGGTGACGAACGCCCCGCGATCTGCCGTACCGCCGCTTGCCGTGACGCCGCGCTGCGCCAGCAACGCCACAAGGCGCTGCTGCTGCCGCAATGAATACGCACGGATGCGCTCGACGCCCAGCGCCAGTGTGAACACCTGTCCGGCGCGCGCCTGGTAGAGCGGCAGGACCGCCGGCGTGGATTCGAGGAAGGCGTCCCCCCCCTCGCCGTATTCGGGCGGATCGGGCCGCAGGTAGGCAAAGGGCTGGCGCTTGGCGAACCAGCCGGTGTCGAGCGTGCGCAGGCTGCCGTCGAGATGCCGCGGGTGCAGGTACAGGAAACAGGCGCCGGTGCCGCCGCGCAGGTATTTGTAGGAACCACCGACGGCGAAGTCGACATCCAGCGCCGCGAAGTCGAACGTGAACACGCCCAGCGCGTGATACGTGTCCACCAGGATGCGCGCGCCCGCCGCGTGCGCCGCAGCGACGATGGCAGGCAGATCGGCCAGCCGCTGGCCGGTGCCGAACATCACCTGCGACACGACGACGAGGTCGGCCCCGGCCTGGAGCGCCCGGACGATGTCGGGGGTGGCGAAGTGGCCGTCGGGATCCGGCGCCACGAGCGTCAACGCGATGCGGCCGCGCCGAGCGTACTCGCGCAGGATCACGTCGAGCGAATCGAACTCGCCGCGCGTGGCCACCACGCGCGGCACACCGTCGTAGCTGTTGAGCACCGCGCGCAGGCCCTGGCCGGCGCTGGTCTTGGGCACGATGCAATCGGCGCGCGGCGCGCCTGTCAACCAGGCCAGCCGCTGCCGGAAGTCGTGCATTTCGACGGCCCACGCTTCCCAGGCGCCGCCCAGCGCGGTGTACCACGCCGTCAGCGCTTCCTGCACGTCCTCCGCCGTGGCATCAAGCGGCCGGCCCAGCGAATGATTGGCGAGGTACGAACGTCCACCCGTAGCGGCAAGCACGCGGGCAAACAGCGGCGCCACGTGCTGCGCCAGCGCGTCCTCCGTCAGCGCGCCGGCGCCAAGGGCGGCGACCGCGGCTTCAATGCGCGTAACCGTGGACGGTGGTGCGTTCATGCGACAGCTCCGGTGCGTGGCCGAGGTGCGTGTTGCGGACTGCGCATCACGCGCCGCCGATCACGGTGCGCACATCGATCAGTTCCGGAAAGAACGGATAGTCGAGCGCGCGCTTCAGGTAGTTGACGCCGGAGGATCCGCCGGTGCCCGTCTTGTGGCCGATGATCCGCTCGACCGTCTTCATGTGCCGGAAGCGCCACAGTTGAAAGCTTTCGTCGACATCGACGAGTTTTTCGCACATGTCGTAGGCATCCCACCACTGCCGCGGGTCATCGTAGATCGTCTTGAACACCGGCACGAGGTCGGGATGCCGGACATAACGCAACGTGAAATCGCGCTCAAGGCAAGCGGCCGGGACTGGCAAGCCGCGCCGCTGCAGGTGGCGCAGGAATTCGTCGTAGAGCGACGGCGCATGCAGCAACGCATCGAGCTCGGCGAACACCGCAGATTCGTGCCGGAACACATCGAGCATGGCGGCGTTCTTGCCGCCCAGCAGGAATTCGATGGCGCGGTATTGCGGCGACTGGAAACCCGACGAGGAGCCGAGCGCCGGCCTGAATGCGTCGTACTCCGACGGGGTCAACGTTTCCAACACCGCCCACTGCTCGAAGAGTTGCTTCTGGATCTGCTTGACGCGCGCGAGGATCTTGAAACAGGGCTCCAGCGCATCGGCGCGAATGAACGCGATGGCGGCCTTCAATTCGTGGATCATCAACTTCATCCACAATTCGGCGACCTGATGCTGGACGATGAACAGCATTTCGTCGTGCCGCGGACCACCATCGGCGCCGCGCGACAGCGGCTCCTGCGCGTGCAGCAGGCGGTCGAGCCGCAGATAGCCACCGTAGGACAGGCGGTTCGTCATATCGGTGACGATGCCGGGTTCGAGGTCGCTGGAGGCCATGGCCATCATGCAGAAATGCGTCGATGACGAGTATACGCGGGGCGTCGCGGCGG
>JANMCS010000135.1:0-2712 GCA_031361405.1 Betaproteobacteria bacterium | reverse complement strand
GCATCGATCGCCACCACGTTGTGCACCATGTTGCCGTAGGCGATCGAGCGCGAGCCGCAGGAATTGTTGCCGGCCATGCCGCCGAGCGTGCATTGCGCGGCAGTGCTGACGTCAACGGGAAACCACATGCCGTGGGGCTTCCACCACGCGTTGAGCTGGTCGAGCACGATGCCCGGCTCCACCGTCACCGTGCGCGCCTCCGCATCGAACGACACCACGCGATTGAGATGTTTGCTGTGATCGATCACCAGCGCGGCGCCCACCGTCTGGCCGCATTGCGAGCTGCCGGCACCGCGCGGCAGCATCGGGATCGCCAGTTCGCGGCATACGTCGAACGCGGCCCGGACGTCGGCATCGCTGGCAGGAACCAGCACGCCCACGGGCTCGACCTGGTAGATCGAGGCATCGGTGGCATACCGGCCGCGCGACGCGTCGTCGAACATTACGGCGCCCTCCACCGCTCTGCGCAGGCGCCGCGCGAGTTCGGATTCGGCACGCCGCGGGCGATACACCAGCGGCTGCGCGGCGGTCACATCACTCGCATCCTGCATCGACGGGTCCCGGCGCCGGAGCGTCGCACGCGGGAGCGAACGAGCATCCGGGCAAATGCGATTATGATACGTGCTCGTCGGCTGGCAGGACCTCCAAGAGTCGCTCCACCGGCGCTGCGCAGCGAGGAAACCCCCATGTTCAAGCTCGACTCCCATCCGTCCGGCCGCCATTTCCTGCAGATCCCGGGACCGACGAATGTCCCGGATCGCATCCAGCGCGCCATTGACCAGCCGACGATCGACCATCGCGGTCCCGACTTCGCGCGGCTGACGCTCGAAATTCTCGACGGCCTGAAGGACGTCTTCAAGACCTCCGGGCCGGTGATCATCTACCCGGCGTCGGGTACCGGCGCGTGGGAGGCCGCGCTGGTGAACACGCTGTCGCCCGGCGATCGCGTGCTGATGTTCGAAACGGGGCACTTCGCGACTCTGTGGCGCGGGATCGCCGAAAGACTCGGCCTGGTTGTCGAGTTCGTCCCGGGCGATTGGCGCACGGGCATCGATCCGGCAGTGGTCGAGTCGCGCCTCGCCGAGGATCGTGCGCACTCGTTCAAGGCCGTGCTGGCCGTGCACAACGAAACCTCGACCGGCGTCACCAGTGGTATCGCCGCCATTCGCCAGGCGATCGATCGCGTCGGCCACCCGGCGTTGTTGATGGTCGACACGGTATCGGGCTTGGGCTCCGTCGATTACCGCCACACCGAATGGGGCGTGGATGTCACCGTCGGCGGTTCGCAAAAGGGACTGATGCTGCCGCCGGGGCTGTCGTTCAACGCGGTGAGTGACAAGGCGCTTGCTGCCAGCAAGCGGGCGCGCCTGCCCCGCGCGTACTGGCGCTGGGACGAGCACCTCGCGATGAACCAGAAGGGCTTCTTCCCGTCGACGCCTGCCACCAACCTGCTGTACGGGTTGCATGAAGCGATCGCCATGATGCGCGAGGAAGGATTTCCGGCCATCTTCGCGCGCCACCAGCGCCATGCCGAGGCTACCCGTCGCGCGGTGCGCGGCTGGGGGCTGGAAGTGCTGTGCCGCAATCCGGCCGAGGCCAGCAATGCGCTGACGGCCATCGTGATGCCCGAAGGGCACGACTCCGACCAGTTAAGGCGCGAGGTCCTGGCGCGCTTCGACATGTCGCTCGGCATGGGCCTGGGCCGGCTTGCCGGCCGCGTGTTCCGCGTTGGCCACCTCGGCTGGTTCAACGACCTGATGTTGTGCGGCACGCTGTGCGGCGTCGAGATGGGGCTCGCGGCATGCGGCGTGCCACACACGAAGAACGGCGTGGCGCAGGCGCTGTCCTGGCTGCAGGAAAGCGGCGGACAGACCGCGCTCACCGCGCAGCGACGCGCCGCCTGAAATCCCCGCGCAACCACGACAGGAACAACGACCTCACTACTAGAGGAAACAACCCGTGCACATCCTGACCCTTCACGCACCGCTGGCTACGCCTGCCGTTGCGGCCTGGCCCCGCGGCCGCGCATCCCTGCGGCAGATCGTCGCCGGGCTCGGCACTGTGCTGCTGTTGTACGGCGCGCCGGCGCTGGCGCAACTTGAAATCAAGCTGGGCCACGTCGGCGAGCCCGGCTCGATATTCCAGAAAAGCGCCGACGAATTTGCCAGGCGCGCCAATGCGAAACTCGGCGCAAAAGCCAAGGTCGTGACCTTCGGCTCGAGCCAGCTGGGCGGCGACGCCGAGATGATCCAGAAGCTGAAACTCGGCACGCTCGACATGGCGCTGCCCTCAACGGTGATGAGTTCGCAGGTGGATCTCTTCGGCATCTTCGAGATGCCCTACATCGTCAAGGACCGTCAGCACATGGCCCGCATCGAGAAGGAAATCTTCTGGACCAAACTCGAGCCCGAGGCCGCCAAGAAGGGCCTGAAGGTGCTCGCGGTATGGGAAAACGGCGTGCGGCACGTTTCCAACAGCAAGCGCCCGATCAAGGTGCCTGCCGACCTGCAGGGCATCAAATTGCGCGTGCCGGAAGGCAAGTGGCGCGTCAAGATGTTCCAGGCCTATGGAGCCAATCCCAGCCCGATGAAATTCTCCGAACTCTTCACCGCGCTGCAGACGGGCGTAATGGACGGCCAGGAAAATCCGTTCACCCAGATCTACTCGGCCAAGTTGCAGGAAGTGCAGAAATACCTGTCGCTGACGGGCCAC
>JANMCS010000128.1:0-2157 GCA_031361405.1 Betaproteobacteria bacterium | reverse complement strand
GAACACGCGCGCCCAGAACGAGAAGCCGAATTCCTGCGGCACTTTGCTGGGGAAATACCATTTCTCGGCGAAGGCCCACAGGAACAGATTGGCGAGCGGCCCGAAGATCACGAAGGCCAGCAGGCCCAATACCACCGCCATCCCCAGCATTTGCGGCCACCGGGTGCGCCAGCCGACAATCATACCTGCACCGTTTGGCGATGCGCATCGACAGGGGCGCGCGGCATCAACGTATTCATGCCTGCCGCGCCGACGCGTGACGCAGGTAGATCCACGCCGCGGCCGACGCAATCAGCAGCGACATGAGGCACAGCGCGTTGGCCACCGCGTAATCACTGTGCGTATTGATCCGATACGCGATATCGACGGTGATCATCGTCGGCGAATTGGGATTGATCATCAGCGGTACCGACAGCACCGACAGCATCGTGACGAACGACAGCACCATGCCCACCATCAGCGTGCCCCGCACCTGTGGCAGCACGATCCCCCACAGCACGCGTATCCGCGTGGCGCCCAGGTTGCGGGCCGCCTCGATCTGCTGCGTTTCAAGCGACGCCATCGCGCCCGCCAACAGCAGCGTGACGAACGGCGCCTGCTTCCACACAAAGGCGATGACGATGCCGCGCCAGTCGAGCATGCTCTGCGCCGCCAGCGGTTCGATCAGGCCCGAGCCGATCAGTACATGATTCAACATGCCGTTCTTGGCGAGGAAGGTGCGCATCACCTGCCCCGTGACGATGAACGGGATGAACAGCGGCCAGCGGTAGAGCCAGCGCAGGATGGCCACCGCGCGCGGATTTTCGCCAAGCGTGAGATAGCCCGCGATCGCCACGGCCAGCAGGCCGATCGCCACGGTCGACAACAACGTCATGCCGACAGTGAACAATAGATCGGTCTGGTAGAGCTCCCAGGCCTTCTCGAAGTGCGCGAAGGTAAAGCCGCCGTCCTTCGCGCGAAAGGCGAGGACGGCGGACATCACGAGCGGCAGGACAAAAAATGTCCCGATCACCGCCAGCGCGGGCGCAACGAGGACATAGCCTCGCGCGCTGGACGACGCTATTTCAGCACCACTCGCTCATACCCTTCAACGATGTCGGTGAAGTAGTCCGACAGCGGGAACGGCCGGCCATACTTGGCAAGATCCGCGGGTGAAATGTCGACGAACAGCTTGTTCCATTCGGCAGGTGTCAGCTTGGCCTGCACGAATTGCGGATCGATGCCGGGATACCAGTTGAACTGCTTGACGATGCCTTGGGCCTGCACTTCGGGGCTCTCGGCTAGGTCGATGAACTTCTTGGCCAGCGCCGCGTTGGCGGCCTTGGCCGGCACCACGTAGTACATCGGCTGGCCCGGCAATCCCGGCGACGGCAACGCGAGTTTCATCTTGGGATTCAGCTTGCCGTCGGCCTGCCACGTGTAATACATGTCGACCCACACCGGCCCCATCGCAATCTCGCCGCGGTTCAGCATGTCGAGCGTGCCGGCGTTGCCCGGCGTCAGCACGACATCCTTGTTGAACTCCTTGAGCCCGGCCAACGATTTGTCGATCGCGGCCTTCTGCGCCGGATCGTAGGGTCCCGTCTCGAGCTTGTCGCCGATGCCGGCGTTGGCGCCGACCCAGCCCATCACGAAACCCACGCCGGACATGCCCCCCTTGACGCCGTTGTAGCCGAACTGCTTCGGGTTCTTCTTGACCCACTCGGTGAGTTCGGCAAACGACTTCGGCGGCACCTTGACGAGATCGGGGTTGTACGCAAACGCGATCTGGCTGTGAAACATCGGCAGCACGAAGCCATCGACATTCGAGCCCAGCGCATTCTTGGCCGAATCGCGCGAGACGAGCTTGCCCGCCTCCACGTCGCCACGATACTTGAGCAGCAGGTTTTCCTTCACCATCGTGGCCGCGCCGCGCTGATGCACGACCGCGACGTCGGTGTCCCACGTCGCGTTGCCGGCCTTCTGCTGCGCCGACAGCTTTTCGTAGATCTTCTGCGAACCCGAATCGCCGGGGCCGGTGCCCACGGCGCGCACCTTCACGCCCGGATTCATCGCCTCGAACTTGGGGCCGAGGTAGTTGTTCACGTAGTCGACCATGTTCTGGTCGCCGGCCGAGACAACGTTGAGCGTCTGCGCCAGCGCGGCGCCGGAAACGGC
>JANMCS010000456.1:0-12878 GCA_031361405.1 Betaproteobacteria bacterium | reverse complement strand
CGCCGCGGCATAGGGCAGGCCCCACGCGTTGACGTGGAACATGGGCACCACGGGCAGGATCACGTCCTTGGCGGAGATGGACAACGTATCGGGCAGCGACGCGCCATACGTGTGCAGCACCGTGGAGCGATGGCTGTACAGCACGCCCTTGGGGTGGCCGGTGGTGCCGGACGTGTAGCACATGCACGACGCGAGGTTTTCGTCGAAAGACGGCCAGTCGTAATGGTCGCTCTGCGCGTCCAGCAACTCCTCGTAGCACAGCAGGTTGGGGACGGCTGGCGCCGCGGGCATGTGCGCGCGGTCGGTCATCGCCACAAAGAATTGGATCGTCGTACACTGCGCCGCGATCTTTTCGATGATCGGCAGGAAGGTCAGGTCGAAGAACAGCAGTTTGTCGTCGGCGTGCTGCGTGATCCAGGCGATCTGGTCGGGTGCGAGGCGCGGATTGATCGTGTGGACGACGGCGCCCATCCCCGCGATGCCGTAGTACAGCTCCAGGTGGCGGTAGCCGTTCCACGCCAGCGTGGCCACGCGGTCGGACTGGCTGACACCGAGCGTAACCAGTACGTTGGCCACGCGCTTGGCGCGGCCGTGCAGTT
This sequence comes from Betaproteobacteria bacterium, assembly GCA_031361405.1. GTDB lineage: Bacteria > Pseudomonadota > Gammaproteobacteria > Burkholderiales > Casimicrobiaceae > VBCG01. The sequence continues at coordinate 12,279 of JANMCS010000456.1, read as the reverse complement.
CGCAGTAGGTGGTGCGGTGGAGATCGCCTTCCACACGGCGGGACACGATCTCGACGTTGCCGTGATGGCGATCGGCGTGGACGATCAGCGACGAAATCAACAGCGGCACATTCTGCATCAGGCCAAGCATGGGAAAACTCCTCTGCGGCAATCGTCCTCGTCGTGGCCATCGGACCACGGCATCGGTGCCAACGATACCAGCCGCGGGGCCTCATGGCGGCGCGGGGCCGATTTGATGCACTGCAAAACCGGCGGGGGTTTCGCCGCACTGATGGCGCTCCCACATCGCCACGTATGCGGCTTCAAGGTGGCGCCGGAAGCGATCGGTATCGAACGCGGGAAAGCGATCGCGATGATCGGCCAGTTTGCGGCGAATGCCCGCCAGCAGCGTGGCATCGGCGGCGAGCGCCACGGCCATGGTCTCGTAGGCCGCCAGCGACGGGGCGACCAACTCCGGCAGCCCCAGCGCCTGCAGCACGCTGCCTGCCATCCGCGCCGCAAAGGCCGCGCCGGGGCACGTCAGCACGGGTAGGCCGGCCCATAGCGCGTCACTGGCCGTGGTGCCGGCATTGAAGGGCAGCGTGTCGAGAAAGAGATCGGCCAGCGGGTAGCGCGCCAGATGCTCGGCATAGCGCAGGCGCGGGGCAAAGATCAGGCGTGCGGGATCCACGCCGCGGGCGCGCACCTCGCGCTGCAGGTTGCCCTCGATCGCCGCATTGCCGCCCAGCAGCCACAGCACGCTGCCTTCACGCTGGCGCAGCAGGCGCATCCAGATGTCGAACATGCGCGGCGTGATCTTGTACTGGCTGTTGAATGTGCAATAGACAAAGGCTTGCGCGGGCAGCCCGGCTTCGGCGCGCGTGGGCTTCCGCGCGGCAATGGCCCGCGTGGCGTCGTTGGCCTGGAACGTATCCGGCAGGTAGACCACGGCCTCCGAGAAATGCACCTCCGCACCCGCGGGAATCACGAAGCGGTCGGCGATGATGTAGTCGATGAAAGCGGTGCCCATCGTGCCGGGAAAACCCAGGTAGTTGATCTGGATGGGCGCCGCGCGCGCCGCGAGTACACCGACGCGATCGCCGGTGGTCCAGCCGTCCAGCGCGATCGCAATGTCGATCTGCCGGTCCCGCATCATCGCCGCGATCGCAGCGTTGGACATGGCCTTGGCATCGATGAAGTGCTCGAACGCACTTTCCAGTCGAAGGCGCATGGCGTCGGCTGCGGTGGGGCCGATGGCAATCCCCGTGATCTCGAAGCGCGCGCGGTCGTGGCCTTCGAACACGCCGACCAGCAGAAAGGCCAGCGCATGGTCGCAGAAGTTGGACGACAGGTAGGCGACGCGGATGCGGTCGTGACGCGGATCCATGCCCGCGGGTGATGGCGCGTCCAGCAACGGCGCTTCCCTCCGCGCCCATGTTTGCGCGCATTGCAACTGGTCGCCTGGTGCATCAGTGATGGCGATGAATGCAAACGGCGTCACCACCGGCTTGCCGGCGCGCACGGCAGCGACGATCGTCGCCGACTCATCGGCAAGATTCGTCCAATCGCAGCAGTACAGCCGCGCATGCAGCAGCTGCCCACGCACGCCGGGCTTGTCGGGTTGCCGCGCCAGCACGCGCTCGAGATCGGCGATGGCTTCGGGATAGCGGCCGAGGCGCGACAATGCACCGCCCCGATTGTCCAGCGCCTCGAACAGGTCGGGCTGGATGGCCAATGCCTGGGTGTAGCTGTCCACCGCTTCGTCGAGCCGGCCCAGCGCAATCAACGTGGCGCCACGATTGTTGTGAAACCCGGCGCTAACGGGTTGCAGCGCCAGCCCGCGGTCCTGGCTGGCCAGCGCTTCCTCATAGCGATGGAGATCCTGCAGCACGATGCCGCGGTTGCTCCACGCCTGCGCGAGGTTGGCATCCAGCGCCAGCGCGCGATCGTGGCTGGCCAGCGCCTCGTCAAGGCGCCGCTGCAGCAACAACACGTTGGCATAGTCGGAAGCCGCCTGCGCCGTGGTCCCATCGGCCGCTACGGCCTGCCCCAGCAGGTCGGCCGCCTCGTCGAGACGGCCTTGCATGGCCATGATCACGCCGAGCCAATGCAACGCTTGAAAAAAGCCCGGCACCACCGCCAGCACGTCGCGATAGGCGCGTTCCGCGGCCGCGAGATCGCCGGCCTGATGCAGCGCAATGGCGCGGCCGAGCATGGCGCGTACGCCGGCGACGGTGAGTTGCCGCGGCTCACTCATTCTTCGTTGCCGCTTCTCGCCACGTGCAACCGCAATGCCGCCTTCACGAGCAGGTGCGCCGACACCGGCGTGGTCAGGAACAGGAACAGCGTGATCAGGAATTCATGCATCGAGAATCCGGGCGCCCGCAGCGGGAAATGGATCACGGAGGCGATCAGCGCGCCGCCCGCACCCCGTGGGTCAGTTCAGGATCAGGATATGCACACGGAACGGTCCGTGTGCGCCCAGCACGATGGTCTGCTCGATGTCGCCGGTGCGCGATGGGCCCGAGATCAGGTTGATCGCGCGCGGCATCGTCCCCCGCTCGCGGCGCACCAGCGCATAGGCCTCCTCCATGCCCGACACCACGCGATCCGCGCGCAGCACCGCGATGTGCGTGTCGGGGAGCAGCGCCGTGGCGGTGGGCGTATCGGCGCCGGTAGTGAAGACCAGCGTGCCGGTCTCGGCGATCGCGCAACAGCAGCCGGTGATGCCCAGGCGATCGTTCCCAACGGTAGGACGCGCCTCGATCATGAGCCCGGCGCCGTGCCAGTCGAGCGTTGCGAATTGAGGCCAGCACACGCCCTGATGCGACTTCTGCGCCGCCAGCATCGGTGGCAGCACCAGCGCGTCTACATAACGCGCCACCGCGGCCGGAATTTCAGCCGGCGAGCCGATGCGTTCAACGGTGCTGGCCATGTCGGTGGCGCGTTGCATGAAGCGCGCCAGAAGATCCGTGGGCATCGCGGGCCGCGGGCCGTGCGCTTGGGCGGCGACGTAGGCTTCGGCTGCGGCCCGCGCCGCCTCGCGATTGCCGTCGACTTTCAGCGCCTTGCGCACCCGGCCGAGGACAGCGTCGCGCGAGACCTTGTTGTCGGCGATGGCCATCGCGGCTACATGCCCTTGCCGACGAACGCGGCCAGCCGCTCGGTGCCGCGTTCAATCGCGTCATTGGAGGCCGCATACGAGAAGCGGATGTGCTGGCCGTCGCCGGGCACCCGGCGCCCGAAATGAATATCGGCCAGCACCGCAATGCCTGCCTCATGCAGCAGCCGCTTGCGGAACACTTCGGAGTCGGCGCAGCCGGTCATCTTGCAGGCTTCGGTGACGTTGGGCCACGCGTAGAACGCGCCGCCCGGCAAGGCACAGGTGACGCCCGGAATCGCGTTGAGGCGCGCCACGATGAGATCGCGTCGTGCCAGGAAACTCGCGCGCATCGCATCGGCGGCGTCCTGCGGTCCCGTCAGCGCCGCCACCGCCGCCCATTGCGAAATCTGCGACGCGCAGGATTCGGTGTTGGTGATCCAGCGCGTGAACACAGGCGCCAGCGCCTTGTTGGCCACGTAGCCGATGCGCCAGCCGGTCATTGCCCACGTCTTGGAGGCGCCGTCGCTGATGATCGTGCGCTCCAGCATGTCCGGGCGCGTGGCCAGCGAATCGAAGCGGCCGTCGTAGACGAGGCGCGAATAGATTTCATCGGCAAAGACCCACACCTGCGGATGCCGGCGCAGGATTTCGGCAATGGTGTCGAGATTCTCGCGGTCGAGAATGCCGCCAGTGGGATTCTGCGGCGTGTTGAGAATGAGGAGACGCGTCTTGGGCGTGATCTTCGCCTCGAGTTCCGCCGGATCGAACGCAAAGCCGCGCGACTCGCGCAGGAATATCGGCACCGGGACGGCGCCGTTGGCGGCGATCTGCGATTCGTAGATTGGAAATCCGGGCACCGGATAGATCACCTCGTCGCCCACGCCGTAGTCGGTGACCGATGCAATCGTGTAGGCAATGAAAGGCTTGGCGCCGGCGCCCACCACGACGTCGGCAGGCGCGATGTCGAGTCCGCGGCGCGAGCCGAGATCATGCGCGGCCGCGGCGCGCAATTCGTCGATGCCGGCGCTGGGCGTATAGCCGTGCTTGCCCCCCTTGATGGCGGCGATGGCCGCATCCTGCACGTTGACCGGCGTGGGAAAGTCGGGCTGCCCGATGCAGAAGGAAATGATGTCCTTGCCTTCGCGGATCAGTGCATTGACCTCCGCCAGCACCACGAAGGCGTTTTCGGTGCCGAGGGATTCGGCACGGCGGGAGATGCGGGGCAACGCGAGGTTGCCGCCGTGGGTCGCGTTCATCGGGTGGTTGCTCCTGCCTTGCGTTGTTGTTCCGCGTAAAGGTCGCGGAATGTTCGGCCCGCGGGCGCCGGCATGTCGCGCCCATCGGTCCAGCCGCCGCCGAGCGGCAGGCTTTTGATCATGCCGTGGCCATTGGCGCGCGCGTGCAGGATGCGCACGCCAAGCCGCGAGGCCCACGCGTAGGCCCTCGGCCGCGCGGCAAACCATGCCCACAGCCTGATGGCGGTGCGCTCGTGCCAGGGCCGCAGGTCGTCCTCGAATTCCTTCTCGCGCAATTTGCGCTGCAAATCGGGCAATGGAATCTTGACCGGGCAAACCACGCCGCACTGATTGCACAGCGTGGAGGCCTGCGGCAGGTCGAGCGCATTTTCAAGGCCCACGTACATCGGCGTGAGGATCGAGCCGATCGGCCCCGGATAAACCCAGCCGTAGGAATGGCCGCCGACGTTCTGGTAGACGGGACAATGATTCATGCAGGCGCCGCAGCGGATGCAGCGCAGCGCCTCGCTGACATCGCTTGCCAGCACCTCGGTGCGGCCGCTGTCGACGACGATGAAATACATGTGGTCGACGCCGTGGAATTCGCCGGGACCCTTGGGGCCGGTCAGCAGGTCGACGTAGTTGGAGATCGACTGGCCGGTGGCCGAGCGCGGCAACAGGCGCATCAGCGTGGCGACATCCTCGAGCGTGGGCACGATCTTCTCGATGCCGGAAATGGCAATGTGCACGCGCGGCAGCGTGGTGGTCAGTGTGGCGTTGCCTTCGTTGGTGACCAGCAGCACCGAGCCGGTGTCCGCCACGAAGAAGTTGCCGCCGGAAATGCCCATGTCGGCGGTGAGGTAGTGATTACGCAGCACGCCTCGCGCTTCCAGGCAGAGTTCCTCGACCCCGGTCTTCTTCGGCGTGCCGTGCCTGGCGTGAAAGAGTTCGGCCACTTCCTCCTTGCTCTTGTGCAGCGCCGGGCCGACGATATGCGACGGCGGCTCGTAGTCGTTGATCTGCAGGATGTACTCGCCGAGGTCGGTCTCGATCACCGTGAGGCCGGCCGCCTCGATCGCATGATCCAGCGCCGACTCCTCGGACACCATCGACTTCGACTTGATGATCTTGCGCACGTCGTGGCGCGCGGCGATTTCCAGCACCAGCGTGTTGATTTCGGCCGGTGTCTGCGCGTACAACACCGTGGCGCCGCGCGCCGCGGCATTGCGCTCGAACATCTCGAGCCAGACGTCGAGATCGTCCAGCGCGCGCTGGCGGATGGCGCGTGCCGACTCGCGGGTGGCCTCGAAATCGTCGAGCTCGCTGATGCCCGCGCGCCGCTTGGCGACGAACTTGCCCTTGATCTTGCCGAGATTGCCCTGGAGCACTACGTCATTGAGCTTGACGTGCGCGCGCTCCTTGAAATGCATCGACGCGACTTGCATCCGACCCCCGCATCAGGCTTTGGTATCGGCGGTGATGCCCGCCAGCACTTCCGCGATGTGCAGCACGCGGGTATCCATGTCGCCGCGGCGGCGCATCCGGCCCTCGATGTTGAGCATGCAGCCAAGGTCGCCCAGCACCACGGCCGCGGCGCCCGAATTGCTGACATGCTGGCACTTGTTGTCGGCCAGCCGCGTTGAAATCTCGCCGAACTTGATTGCAAACGTGCCGCCGAATCCGCAGCAGGTTTCGCATTCGGCCATTTCGGCCAGTTCGACACCGGACATCATGGCCAGCAACGTGCGCGGCTGGGTCTTGACGCCCATTTCGCGCAGCCCCGCGCAGCAATCGTGATAGGTGACCTTGCCAGCAAACGTGCCCGGCACCGCCGTCACCTTGAGCACGTTGACCAGGAAATCAGCGAGTTCAAAGGTGCGTGCCGCCAGCGCCTGCACGCGCGCCAGCATGACTGCATCAGCGGCGAAGAGATCGGCATAGTGGGTACGGATCATGCCCGCGCATGAGCCCGACGGTGCCACCACGTAGTCGCAGCCCTCGAACTCGGCCACGAATTTGCGCGCCAGCGTGATGGCGTCGACGCGATCGCCGGAGTTGTACGCGGGCTGGCCGCAGCAGGTCTGGGCGGCGGGCACATGGACGTCCGCGCCCCCCGCTTCAAGCAGCTTTAATGCGGCAAAGCCGACCGCTGGACGCATCAGGTCGACGAGGCAGGTGACGAAGAATCCGACGCGCATATTCATGACCCGATCAGGCCGTCGATCTTACCATGGTGATCATGCCGGGCCACCCCGTCAAACCGGGGCTGTGGGGGTCAGTAGAATTGCGACTGCACCAGCGCCACGGCGCACAATCCCATCAGCGGTTGCGGCAGGATGCCGAACAGCAGCAGCGACAGGCCATTGGCAGACAGCAGGAACCGCGTATCGGCACGCGACTCGATCGGCGCACGATCGACGGGCTCGTCGAAATACATGAGCTTGACGATGCGGAGGTAGTAGAACGCGCCGATCAGCGCAGCCAGCACGCCAACCACCGCCAGCCAGACATAACCTGCGTTGATCGCCGCCTGCAGCACCAGCAGTTTGCCGTAGAAGCCGATCGTGGGCGGCATCCCGGCCAGCGAGAACATCACCAGCAGCATGACGAAGGCCCACCACGGCGAGCGCTGGTTCAACCCCTTCAGGTCATCGATCCTGTCCGCCTCGAAACCGCGCCGCGACAGCAGCAGCATGACGCCGAAGCCGGCCAGCGTGGTCAGCACGTAGGCCACGATATAGAACAGGGCCGCCGAGAAACCGGTGACGTCGCCCGCCATGAAGCCCATCAGCACATAGCCCATGTTGGCGATCGACGAAAAAGCAAGCATCCGCTTCAGGTTGGTCTGCGCGATGGCGACGATGTGCCCGAGCGTCATCGACAGCACGCACAGCACGATCAGCATGCCTTGCCAGTTGCCTTCCGCCCCACCCAGCGCGCCGGCGAGCAGCCGCAGGATCATCGCGAAGGCGGCGAACTTGGGGGCGGACCCGATGAGCAGCGTGATGGCGGTGGGCGCGCCCTGGTAAACGTCCGGCACCCACATGTGATACGGCACCGCGCCCAGCTTGAACGCGATGGCCGACACCACGAAGACCACGCCCAGCATCAGCAGGATCGGATTGTCGCCGCGGGCGAGCACCGCCTGGGCCACGCGATCGATCTGCAATGTGCCCGTGGCCCCGTAGATCATCGACATGCCGTAGAGCAGGAAGCCCGACGCCAGCGCGCCCAGCACGAAATACTTCATGGCCGCTTCGACCGGCGCCGTCTCGTCGCGCTGGATGGCCACCAGCGCGTACAGCGACAGCGACATCAACTCCAGCCCGAGATACAGCGTGACGAAGCTGTTGGCGGTGATCAGCACCTGCATGCCGAGCAGCGCAAACAGGATCAGCACAAACTACTCGCCGCGGAACAGACCCCGCGCCGCGAGGTAGGTACGCGAATAGAAAAGCATCAACGCCACGGCGATGAAACTGAACAGCCGCAGGAGATCGGCGATCAGGTCGTCGATGACCAGATTGTGGAACACCCGCACCACATCGAGGTGCGTCGTCTTGATCGTGACACACAGCGCGACCAGCAGCGCAAACTGCGCCAGCCAGTAGGATACATGGCGCTGGTCGTCGCGCAGGAACAGGTCGACGAGCAGGATGATGGACGCCGCGGTCAGGATGACCAGCTCCGGCAATACCGTCAGCAGGTTGAAGGTCAGTGTATTCATGGCGTGGGAATCTTGCTCTTGGCGACGTGCGCGAGTAGTTCCACGACAGACACGTGCATGACATCGATGAACGGCTTGGGCCAGATGCCCATCAGCAGGACGGCGGCCGCCACGGTGCCCAGCAGCCAGAATTCGCGGCGGGAAAGATCGGCCAGCGCCGCGACGTGGGCATTGGCCACCGCGCCGAAGATCACGCGCTTGTACATCCACAGCGTGTAGGCGGCACCCAGGATCAGCGAGATCGCGGCGATGAAGCCCAGCCAGAAGTTGACCTGTACGGCGGCGAGGATCACCAGGAACTCACCCACGAAGCCCGACGTGGCCGGCAGCCCCGAGTTGGCCATCGCGAACAGCATCATGAAGGCTGCGAATCTGGGCATCGTGTTCACGACACCGCCGTAGTCGGCGATCATCCGCGTGTGCATGCGGTCGTACATCACGCCCACGCACAGGAACATCGCCGCCGATACGAAGCCGTGCGACACCATCTGCGCCAAGCCGCCCTCGGCACCCAGCTGGTTGAACAGGAAGAAGCCCAGCGTCACGAAGCCCATGTGCGAGATCGACGAATAGGCGATCAGCTTCTTCATGTCCGTCTGCACCAGCGCGACGAAGCCGATGTAGACGATGGCGATCAGCGAGATGGTGATGACGAACGGGGCCAGGTAATGACTGGCATCGGGCACGATCGGCAGGATGAACCGGGCAAAGCCGTAGCCGCCGATCTTGAGGGTGATGGCCGCCAGCACCACCGAGCCGCCGGTGGGCGCCTCGGTATGCGCATCGGGCAGCCAGGTATGCACCGGCCACATCGGCACCTTGACGGCAAACGCAGCGAAGAACGCGATGAAGATCAGCACCTGGGTGGCGAGCGACATCGGCAGCAGGTACCAGTCCGCCAGGGCGAACGAACCGGTCTGCTGGTACAGGTAGATGAACGCCACCAGCATCAGGAGCGATCCCAGCAGCGTGTACAGGAAGAACTTGAGTGCGGCGTACACGCGGCGCTCGCCACCCCAGATGCCGATGATGAGGTACATCGGGATCAGCATCGCCTCGAAGAAGACGTAGAACAGGATGCCGTCCAGCGCCGCGAACGCGCCGTTGATGAGGCCCGACATGATCAGGAACGCGGCCATGTATTGCGCCACGCGCGACTTGATCACGTCCCAGCCCGCCCACACGACCAGCAGCGTCGTGAAGCTGTTGAGCAGGATGAACAGCACCGAGATGCCATCCACGCCCAGGTGGTAGTAGATGTCGAAGTAGGGTATCCAGTCGCGCCGCTCGACGAACTGCATGGTCGAGGTGCCGTTGTCGAAATGCGTGTAGAGCGGGATGCAGACGAGGAAGCCGGCGATGGCACCCAGCAGCGCAATCCAGCGGGCCGTGCCGGCATCGCGGTCGCGGCCGAGTACCACGACCGCCACGCCACTGATGATCGGCACCCAGATCGCTAAGGAGAGGTACGAAGCCATGATTCGATCAGCGGATGACCCACCACGTCAGCAGCGCGAAGAGGCCGATGATCATCGTGAAGGCGTAGTGATAGACGTAACCCGATTGCAGCTGGCGTAGCACCGACGACAGCCACCCCACCGCGCGCGCAGAACCATCGACGAGCACGCCGTCGATCAGCATGCGGTCACCGACATTGAAGAGCGCGCCGCCCACGCGACGCGAGCCGCCGGCGAAGAACCAGTCGTTGAACTTGTCGAAGTAGTACTTGTTGTCGAGCAGCGTGTAGAGGAAACCTGCCCGCGCCTTGAGCCGGGCCGGCAGCGCCGGATTGACGATGTAGCAGTACCAGGCCGCCACGATGCCGGCAATGGCCAGCCAGAACGGCGCGCTCGTCAATCCGTGCAGCATGAACGCGACCACGCCGTGCCACTCTTCCTTCAATTCGCCCATCACCGCATGTTCGCGGTTGACCACGATGGCGTTGCCAAAGAAATCGCCGAACAGCATCGGCTCGATATAGGCAAAGCCGGCGAAGAATGACGGGATCGCCAGCAGGATCAGCGGCAGCGTGACCACCCATGGGCTCTCCTTCGGCGGTCCGCCGTGATGGCCGTGATCGCCCGCCGGTTCCTCGTCCACGTGCGCCACCGGATGCGACTGGTGATCGGGATCGGCCACGGTGCCGTGGGTGTCTTCGTGAGCGTGGTCATGGTCATGGCTGGCGCCCGTCGTGTCGAAGCGCGGCGTCCCATGGAAGGCCAGGAACAGCATCCGGAACGAATAGAAGGCCGTGATGAACACGCCAGCCATCACCGCGAAATACGCATACGAATGGCCGGGGATCGTCGACAGGTGCACCGCCTCGATGATCGCGTCTTTCGAGAAGAACCCGGCGAACGGCGGAATGCCGGCCAGCGCCAGCGAGCCGATCACCGCCGTGATATAGGTGATGGGCATGTACTTGCGCAGCCCGCCCATCTTGCGCAGGTCCTGCTCGTGATGCAGAGCGATGATCACGGAGCCCGCGCCGAGGAACAGCAGCGCCTTGAAGAACGCGTGCGTCATCAGGTGGAATATCGCGGCCGAGTAGGCCGAAACGCCCAGCGCCACTGTCATGTAACCCAGCTGCGACAGCGTGGAATAGGCCACCACGCGCTTGATGTCGTTCTGGATGATGCCGAGGAAGGCCATGAACAGCGCCGTGGTGGCGCCGATGATCGTGACGAAGGACAAGGCGGTATCGGACAGCTCGAACAGCGGGCTCATCCGCGCCACCATGAAGATGCCGGCCGTGACCATCGTGGCCGCGTGGATGAGCGCCGAGATCGGCGTGGGGCCTTCCATCGAATCGGGCAGCCACACGTGCAACGGCACCTGCGCGCTCTTGCCCATCGCGCCGATGAAGAGGCAGATGCAGGTGACCGACAGCAGCGAGACCTCGTGGCCGCCCCATAGCATGATCTTGGCATCGGCCAGCGCCGGCGCCTTCGCGAACGCCGTGGCGTAGTCCATCGTGCCGAAGTACGCCAGCACCAGCCCCACGCCCAGGATGAAGCCGAAATCGCCCACCCGGTTGGCCAGGAAGGCCTTCAGGTTGGCGTAGATGGCCGTGGGCCGCGTGAACCAGAAGCCGATCAGCAGATAGGACACCAGCCCCACCGCTTCCCAGCCGAAGAAAAGCTGCAGGAAGTTGTTGCTCATCACCAGCATGAGCATCGAGAACGTGAAGAGCGAGATGTACGAGAAGAACCGGGCGTAGCCGGGATCGTCCGCCATGTAGCCGATCGTGTACACGTGCACCATCAGCGACACGAAGGTGACCACGAGCATCATCGTCGTGGTCAATGGATCGATCAGGAAACCGATCACCATCTTCACGTCGCCTGACACCATCCACGTGTAGAGATTGCCGTTGAACGTATTGCCGGCATTCACGTCGCGCCAGATCACGAACGACGCGACGAAGGCTACGGCCACGCCGATGATGGTGAGCCAGTGCGACGCCGACCGCGGCATCCTGGCGCCCAAGAGACCCACGACCACGGCCGCCAGCAGCGGCGCCATGGGGACCAGCAGGTAGAGACCTTGCATCGTCATCGTTGCCGCCTCAACCCTTCAGCTTGCCGAGGTCGTCGACATTGATGGTGCCGGCGTTGCGGAACAGCAGGACCAGGATCGCGAGGCCGATGGCCGACTCGGCCGCCGCCACGGTCAGGATGAAGAACACGAACACCTGCCCGGAAATGTCGTTCAGATAATGCGAAAAGGCGATGAAGTTGAGGTTCACCGCCAGCAGCATGAGTTCGATGGCCATCAGCAGGATGATGACGTTCTTGCGGTTGAGGAATATGCCGACGATGCTGATGGCGAACAGCAGCGCACCCAGTATCAGGAAATGCGACAGCGACAGCACGGGCAGGGAAAAATGCGGCACGATCAGCGTTCCTTGTTCTCGGAGGGCATCGAAATCAGGCGCACGCGGTCGGCACGCCTGACCGCGACCTGGTCGGCCGGGTTCTGGTGCTTGCTGTCCTTGCGTCCGCGCAGGGTGAGCGCGATCGCCGCGACGATGGCCACCAGCAGGATCACCGCGGCCAGCTCGAACGGATAAACATAATCGGTGTACAGGATCAGGCCCAGCGCCTTGGTGTTGCTGTAGGCGGCAGCCGCATCGGCCGGATTGGGCAGGCGCTCCGTGCCGAAGTATTTTCCGCCCAGCACCAGTACCATCTCGACCGCCATCAGCACGCCGACCGCGGCCCCGAGCGGCAAAT
>JANMCS010000101.1:0-1116 GCA_031361405.1 Betaproteobacteria bacterium | reverse complement strand
GCGACCAGGCCCGCGACTTCTTCCGGCTTGCCCAGGCGTCCCATCGGAATCTGCGGAATGATCTTCGAGTCGAGCACTTCCTTCGGGATGGCCATCACCATCTTGGTACCGATGTAGCCGGGCGAGATGGTATTGGACGTGATGCCCTTGCGCGCGTATTCGAGCGCCAGCGCCTTGGTGAAGCCGTGCATGCCGGCCTTGGCCGCCGAATAGTTGGTCTGGCCGAACGCGCCTTTCTGTCCGTTGACCGACGAGATGTTGATGATGCGACCCCAGCCGCGATCGGCCATGCCGTCGCACACCTGTTTCGTCATGTTGAAGCACGAATCGAGGTTGGTCTTGATCACCGCGTCCCAATTCGCCTTGTCCATCTTCTTGAACGTCATGTCGCGCGTGATGCCGGCGTTGTTGACCAGCACATCCACGGGCCCGACCTCGGCGGCGACCTTTTTCGCACATGCGGCCGCGGATTCGAAGTCGGCCACGTCGCAGGGAAAGGCCTTGAACACCAGACCCTGCTTCTGCATCGAGTCGAGCCACTCCGCTGCCTTGGTGTTGCCCGGCGAATGGGTGGTGACCACCGTGTAGCCCAGTGCAGCGAGCTTGATGCAGATCGCCTCGCCCAGGCCGCCCATGCCGCCCGTGACCAGCGCGACGCGATGTTTGTCCGTTGCCATGGTTCACCTCCTCCGTTGAATTATTGTTTTGATGCTGGTGCCGGTACTGTGTTGTATCAGGCGCGCTCCACCGCGAGCGCCACGCCCATGCCGCCGCCGATGCACAGCGACGCGAGGCCCTTCTTCGCATTGCGCCGGCCCATTTCGTGCAGCAGCGTGACCAGCACGCGGCAGCCCGATGCGCCGATCGGATGCCCCAGCGCGATCGCGCCGCCGTTGACATTGATCTTGCTGGTGTCCCAGCCCATCTCCTTGTTGACGGCGCACGCCTGCGCGGCAAAGGCCTCGTTGATTTCCATCAGGTCGAGGTCCGAGGCTTTCCATCCGGCTTTCTCGAGGCAGCGCCGCGACGCCGGCACCGGGCCCATGCCCATGATGGCGGGATCCACGCCGGACGATGCGTAGGCCTTGATCGTGGCGAGCGGCGTCAGGCCCAGCT
>JANMCS010000093.1:0-1257 GCA_031361405.1 Betaproteobacteria bacterium | reverse complement strand
GCCCACGCCAGGAGCCGTGACGGTGTCGGGTACCGGCCCGGAAGGCAACGCGCCGGCCTGGCGCTGCTCACGGCGCAGTTGGTTCAGCTGTCGCTTCAGCCGCGACGCTCGCAATGCACCCGCCAGCAGTCCTGCGGCGACGCCGGCGGCAAACGTGACCAGCACGACGAAGACCAGCGGCGCCTGCAAGCTGACCAGGTTGAAGAAGCGCAGCGTGACCGTGTCGGCGTTTTGCAACGCGACAAACAGCAGAACGATGAAGACGGTGGCAGCGATGATCCAGCGCACGGTTTGCATGGCGTGATTATGCCACCGAGCGCATGGCCGCCTTCAACGAAAAAAACGGGCGGAAGAGTTGCCTCTTCCGCCCGCACTGATTCAGGCAGCGACCCTGCATGCAGCGCCGCCTATTTGGAGCTGTCCTCGGCGAAATCGACACGTTCGCGCAATTCCTTGCCCGCCTTGAAGTGCGGCACGAATTTCTGCGGCACCTGCACTTTTTCGCCCGACTTGGGATTGCGGCCGGTGCGTGGCGGGCGATAGTTCAGGCCGAAGCTGCCGAACCCGCGGATCTCGATGCGTTCCCCTTTCGCGAGGCTTTCGCCCATGGCGTCCAGGATCATCTTGACCGCCAGTTCGGCGTCCTTGGCTACCAACTGCGGAAACTGTGCCGCGAGGCGGTCGATCAGCTCCGATTTGGTCATTGCGGCGTTCCCGTCGTTCAACCGTTGCTCTTGGTGTCGGACAACTTGGCCTTGAGCAGCGCGCCGAGGTTGGTCGTGCCCGTGTTGGCGCCCGCGTTCTCGGTGCTGATACGCTGCATCGCTTCGCCTTCCTCGGCGTTGTCCTTCGCCTTGATCGACAGGTTGATGCTGCGGTTCTTGCGGTCGATGTTGATGATCATCGCGTTGACGGCATCACCTTCCTTCAGGTGCGTGCGCATGTCTTCCACGCGGTCACGCGACAGCTCGGAAGCGCGCAGGTAGCCTTCGATGTCGCCACCGAGACCGATCACTGCACCCTTGCCATCCAGCGACTTGACCGTGCCGTCGACGATGCTGCCCTTGTCGTGCATGGCCACGAAGTTGGTGAACGGATCGCCTTCGAGCTGCTTGATGCCGAGCGAGATCCGCTCGCGCTCGACGTCGATCGCAAGCACCACCGCCTCGACTTCCTGGCCCTTCTTGTAGTCGCGCACGGCGGTCTCGCCGGTGGCGTTCCATGAGAGGTCGGACAGGTGGACGAGGCCATCGATGC
>JANMCS010000074.1:0-16473 GCA_031361405.1 Betaproteobacteria bacterium | reverse complement strand
CCGCCGGGCGCGCTGATCGTGATCTCAGGCCCGATGTCGGAGAAGCCGACCTTGGTCCCCACGTGGCGCAGTGCGGCCACGGCGATCACGCCGGCGCAATTCGCCGGTTCGCTCACTGCGTGGCCCGACGAGTTACCCGCGGATGCGATCACGCTGGTACCTGCGGCGACGATCTCGTTGATGGCGTCGGCGTAGTCGGCGGAACACGCGCCTTCGCTACCGAGGCTCATGTTGATCACCTGCGCCCGGTTCGGATTGGTGGGCACGCCGGGTACGGCGAGCCCCGCGGCCCAACGCATGCCCGTGACGATGTCGGAGGTCATGCCTTCGCCGCATTTGCCCAGTACCCGCACGGGCAGGATGCGCACCGTGCGCGCCACGCTGGCCATGCCGATGCCATTATTGGTGAGGGCGCCGATCAGGCCCGCGGTCTGCGTGCCGTGCCAGGAACTGTCTTCGGCCGCATCCGTGCAGTGGTACAGCGGGCTGCCGACCGTGGCCAGTTCGGCGGCGGTCACCCAGTCGCCCGGATCGGAGGGATCGCCGTCGCGACCGTCGCCGTCGTTGCTGCGCGTGACATCGGCCACCATGTCGTAGCCCGGCAGCAGGTTGCCGCCCGCGGCGACCGCGAGCAGGTCGGGATGTTCGAAGCGAATGCCGGTGTCGAGCACCGCGACCACGACCGCCGGCGAGCCGATGGTCACCGCCCATGCGGGCTCGACGTCGATGCCCGCCTTCGCGTTGCCCTCGGGCGCGCGCAGATACCATTGCCCGACCGTCGGGCCGGTGCCCCCCACGCCTTTGGCGTAGCGCGGGTCGTTGGGCGCGTCAGCGCGCCGCGCGATCCGATCCGGTACCGCGTATTCGATGTCGGCCTGCTGCACAAGGCGCGCGACCAACGCGGCCGTGGCCATGCCTTCGCCGACCATGACCTGCGACCGCGGCGAAATGGCCGCGCCACCGCGCAGCGCCAGGCCAAGGCGCTGGCCCATGGCACGCGCGCGTTGATCGGTGGCCATGGCATCCCCATTGCCGACGGCCAGCAACGGCGAATCGGCCCTGAACTTGACGATCACCTGTGCGGTGTCGACAGCGGTGCCGGTGGTGACGGTGAGGGCACTCGCCACAGGGGCTGCCAGCGCAAGCATTGCGCTGCCAACGACGACCATCGTGACTCGAAACAGGGACATTGCGAAACTCATCAGAACCGGGGACGCGAGTGTAGACCATTCCCGGTGCCGGAAATTCCCCCGGTCAGGCCGGCGCGCACATGATCACCTGGTCCGGGCCGTAGCCCTCGGCGATCCATCCGGCCGCCTGCATCTGCTTGCGCAGCGCAGAACTCGTGGTGAAGCGATGGTTCGAGTCCACGCGCGCGTCCCACACGCGATAGACCGGGATGGTGCCCGCGGCGCACGCACCCGACACGAGGTCAGGCAGGCCGATATGGAAGACGGCGGGGGATTCGAAGGTGAACGTTGGAAAGCTGGCCTGCACTTGCGCGCACTCGGCAGGCGACGCCGAAAAAAAGTGCGAGTCGCCGTTGGCCGGGGGCAGGTAGAACCGGCATACGGGGCTGACGCCGGCGGCCGGCGCGGCACGGGCATTGAACGCCAATCCGGTGCGCGTCCAGCCGGGATGTACGCCGCGGTCCAGGTCCGCGATCTCCGCCGTTGCCGCCGAGATGAAGTAGTGATCGCGGGCCGCGTGGTAGAACTCGACCACCAGGATGTTGGCTGGCGCCGCCACGAAGGTGCCGAGGTAGGCCGCGATGTCCTGCAGGTTGGCCGGTGTCAGTGACGTGGTGATGAAGCCCATCTGCGACGGGTCGGCCTGCGCGGCAGCGGTGATGCGCGCGGGGTCGTTGGCGGCCGTCATGATCGTGTTGAACGGCGCGATGGCGGTGCTGGGGTCGACCGAATGGCAGACCTGGCACCACGTCTTGTAGAGCGATTTGCTGACCGTGGCATTCTGCGCCGAGGTGACGCCGGGCGACCCGAGCACCAGCACCATGATCGCGCCCGCGCACACCATCGCACGCGCGCCATGGCGGGATTGCACCGGGCGACCGGCGCCAGTCACAGCATGAAGCCGAGATCGTTCTGGGCAAATGCCGCCAGATTGGGAAACACCGTCGCGAGGTCCGCCGGCGGCACGCCGAACCATCGCGCCAATGTTGCGCCGTACTGATCGACGGCCGTGGTCGGGATCCAGCGTCCGCGATTTTCGGCGTCGCTGGGGCCGCCCAGCGCCAGCGTCGGATACTGGCCATACATGTCGCCGCCCTTGACGGCGTCACCCATGACGAAGTGGTGGTTGCCCCAGGCGTGATCGGTACCGGCGCCCGACGCCGGCTGGAACGTGCGTCCGAAATCCGACAGCGTGTACGTCGTCACGGCGCTCGACACGCCCAGTGCCACGGTGGCGTCGTAGAACGCCTTCAGCGCGGGCGACAGTTGCGCCAGCAGGTTGGCCTGTGTCGGCATCTGGTTGCTGTGTGTGTCGAAGTTGCCGAGTCCCACGAAAAAGATCTGGCGTTTGGCCCCGGTGACGGCGCGCGCTTCGATCGTCTTGGCCACCTGATACAGCGCCTTGCCCGTCGTATTGTTGGCCTCGAGCGCAGCAAAGATCGGCGCCACGCTGGACGTGGTGCTGGCCAGGATCGGGCTCATGGTCGTGGACAGCTGCAGCGCCTGGCTGCCGATCGCATTGGCAGCGTTCACGAATTGGTTGCCCGAACCGCTGCCCAGGAATTGCTTCAGCGCGGCCAGGCGTGCATTGCTGGCCGCGCTGTTGTTGTAGCCGGACAACGCAAACGAGCCCGTCACGGGGATGGACAGCGGTGCCGTGGCCTTGCCGGTGGCAAACAGTACCGAGCCATTGAGCGAGGTGACCACCGGAAAGCCGCTGGCGGCATTGAAGCCCGCCATCCGGTCCGCGATGCGACCGCCCCAGCCGGTGGCCGTCACGGTGTTGGAAATGGAGCTTTGCCACTGCGCCTGCTGGTCGGAGTGCGAGTAGAGGGATAGCGGGATCTGCTTCGCCTGGTATTGCGTTTTGCTGGTCGGCGCCACCAACGTGCCGACGTTGGCGAGGATGGCGAGCTTGCGCTGCGTGAACAATGTCTGCAGCTGCGGCAGGCTGGGATGCAACCCATAGGCACTCGGCGCGCTGGTCGGCTGGATCGGCAGCAATTGATTCTGCGCGATCTGGATGCCCGAGGCAGTGGTGCGCACGGCCGCATATTGCGCGTAGCCCGCGGTGTCGAAGGGAATCAGCGTGTTGTTGCCGTCATTGCCACCGAACAGGAAGACGCACACCAGCGCCTTGTAGTCGGTGATGGCCTGGGCGCCGGCTGCGGGAATGACATCGAGAACGTTGAGGCGTGCCCCCAGGCCCAGCGCCGTCAGCGCGCTCGCGCCACGCAGGAATTCGCGTCGTCCGGAAAAGGTCTTCGTGGTCATGTCAGCGCTCCACTTGGTATTCGGATGAGGTCACGACGAGGTAGTACGCCGTCCTGGCGCGGGTCAGCGTGTCCGACGCGGGAATGGTGTTGATGGCTGTCGCCAGTCCGCTGCGCATCGCCGGTGGCATCGCCCCGTGCAGCAGCAGCGCGTTCAGCTTGTCGGCCAGCGCATTGGCGTCGGCGGCGCTGGCCTGCAGCGTCGTCCAGTCCGGCTGTGAGCCGGTGGCGCCCGGGTACGTGGCGCTGGGCGCGATCGTGCCGAAGGCCAGCGTGTTCAGCACATTCTCGCGATTGATGAAGGTGCTTGAATTCTGGATGGCGAACTCGGGGCCGGTGAGCGCGATGCCGGGCACCTCGTAGTCGGGTGGGTAGTAGTTGAACACGGACGGTGAATAGAAGACGTTCTGCCCGAGGCCACCGGTGATGCCGCCGAAATAAACGCCGTCGCTCTTCATATTGACGCCGCGTGCCGCGGCGGCCACCAGCAGCGCCGGTTCGCGCAGCTTGCCGTAACCGGGGTCGAGCTTCACGTCACCACGGGCTTCCGCATCGAGCAGGATGGCGCGGACCACGGCCTTCATGTCGCCGCGCACGCCAGCGCCGTTGTTGTTGAACACCGCGGCAATGCGTGCCACGTACTGTGGCGACGGATTGCCCGTGACTAGCTTCTGGATCAATTGCTTCGTGACGAAAGGCGCGACGTTGGGATCGACGAAGACATTGTGGATGGCGCCGATGAGGTCTGCGTCGATGGTGAGGCCCGCCGGCTGGACGAAATCGCCGAGCAGTGCCTTGGCGC
The DNA here is from genome assembly GCA_031361405.1 of Betaproteobacteria bacterium. Lineage (GTDB taxonomy): Bacteria > Pseudomonadota > Gammaproteobacteria > Burkholderiales > Casimicrobiaceae > VBCG01. The sequence continues at coordinate 12,208 of JANMCS010000074.1, read as the reverse complement.
CGGTGTCGTGATTGGCCTGCACCGCGGTCATGTCACCCAGGAAATTTCTGGGGTTGTGTGTCTTCTGGACGCCACCCGGCAGCAACGGATACGTCCAGCCGGTGAAGACGTGCGCAAAGCCTTCGACGGTGCTCTGGTCGTAGGCGGGCACCGCCGCGCCCTTGGCATCGAGAATCAGCGAGCCGTCGAGGTTTTGCTCCCACAGGCCGGTGGCGAAGAGCTGCAGCAACTCGCGCGCATAGTTTTCGTTGGGATTCACGCCCACTACCGGCTTGTCGTTGTTGACCATGCTGAGGTAGTCGCCCATCACCGAGGACTTGGTCACCTTGATCAGGATGTCCTCGTAATTGCCGAACGCGTTGTCGAGGAAGATCTGCTGGTACGTGGCCATGCCGTAGGCCACGTTGACGTCGAGCCCGGAGGTGACAAGGATCTGCGACAACGCAAAGGCCACGCGCTGGCGCAGTTGATCGATGTTGGTGAGCGCGTTGCGGAAGAAATCGGTCTGCAACTGGAACAGCGAATAGTAGTCGCGCCCGCAGTACGGATTGGGGTCGGTCGGACAGAACGTGGTGGCGGCGCCGAACGGCACGTACTTGTTGCTGGAATAGCGCGAGCCCGACGCGGCCAGTTGTTCATCGACAAAGGCCGGGATGCCGATGGCGGCCACGTGTGCGGCCAGCGCGTCGGTGGTACCGAATGTGGCCTGGTCCAGCAGGCGCGTGATGTCGGCCTGCCGTTGCGCCGTCGACAGCGGCGAACACATCACCACGCCTTCGAGGATCGACGCCGAGGCCATGTTCTGGTGCATCGTCAGGTCAGGCAGGAAGCGGTGGTTGGACTGGCTGACGTTGGCGCCGGGATAGAAACTGCGATAGACCGGTTCCGTGCCCGCTGCGCAATTCGCGCCCTGCGGCACCTCCACGTGGAACGCGATCGCCTCGTAGGTCCAGTCGGGGTTGAGCTTCACCTTGGCGCACTCGTCCGCGCTCGCCGTGTAGAAGTGGGAGTTGGGGCCGACACCCGGCGTACCGAAGAAGCGGCACACCGGCACGGCAGCAGCACTTTCCCCGGCCGCTTTCCACGCGTTCCACGCGACCCCGGTGCGGACCCAGCCGGCGACGGGCTTGCCGGCATCGAGCGCGGCGGCTTCCTCGGGGAACGCGGTCACAAAGTAGTGCCGAAGGGTCGCGTTATAGAACTCGACCACCTGGGCGGTCGGTTCCATCGCGGTGGCGGGTGCCGTCATCGCCATGGCGGTGAGACCGAGGACCGCGACGGCGGTCGCGGATGGATGTCGCGGCAATCTGCGCATGATGCCTCCCTTGGTTCTTGTTATTCCAGTTCCGGCTGCAGATGATCAACGATGGACCCGCGAATCCGCTGACAATTACACAATTTCTTACATCCGGGTACCGGGCCCCGAAGTTGTAGGTTTCAACGTCCGGCGCGCCCCGCGTGCCGGGTTGGTACACTCGGCGGTTGATGCACCGATCGCCGACCTGCGGGCGCGCGACGGCACGGACGACGGGAGCCCCCGCAATGCAACCATGGACGCTGGCCCGCCGGGCCGAACGGATGAACCCTTCGATCATCCGCGAAATTCTCAAGGTGACGGAACAGCCGGGGGTGCTTTCGCTCGCGGGGGGCCTGCCATCGGCCGATTCGTTTCCGGTCGAGGCGCTGCGTGAAGCCACCGCCCGCGTGTTGCGCGACACGCCGCGCGAGGCCTTGCAGTACGCGGCGAGCGAGGGCTTCGCCCCACTGCGCGAGTGGGTCGCGGCGCACCTGGTCGAGCAGGGCATGCACGTCGCGCCGTCGCAGGTACTGATCACCACCGGATCGCAGCAGTGCCTCGACCTTGCGGGCAAGGTGCTGTGCGACGCCGGCAGCCGCATTCTCGTCGAGATGCCCACCTATCTCGGCGCGTTGCAGGCCTTCTCGGCATTCGAACCCGACATCGTGTCCGTGGCCTCCGACGACGAAGGACCGCTGCCGGCGGCACTGGATGACGCCATGCGCGGCGCGCGCTTCATGTATGTGCTGCCCAACTACCAGAATCCGAGCGGTCATTGCTACAGCGAAGCGCGACGCGTGGCGCTGGTGGAGCGCCTGCGCGCGCTCGGCATCGGCCTCGTCGAGGACAATCCCTATGGTGACCTCTGGTACGACACCCCACCGCCGAAGGCGCTCGCGGGCCGCTGGCCCGAGGGCGTGCTGTACCACGGGTCCTTCTCGAAGGTGCTGGCGCCCGGGCTGCGGCTGGGTTACGTGGTCGCACCGGTGCCGCTCTATCCCAAGTTGCTGCAGGCCAAGCAGGCGGCGGACCTGCACACGCCAGGATTCAACCAGCGCATCGTGTACGAAGTGATTCGTGACGGTTTCCTCGCCACGCACGTGCCGCAGGTCCGTGCGCGCTACACGGCGCAGCGCGACGCGATGGCGGCGGCGTTGTTGCGCCACATGCCGGAAGGCTGCAGCTGGAACACGCCGCATGGCGGCATGTTCTTCTGGGTGCGCTTGCCAGTCGGCCTCGATGCATTGCTGTTGTTGCCCACCGCAGTGAAACGCGGCGTGGCCTTCGTCCCCGGCAGCGCATTCTTTGCGCACGCTCCGGCCGCGAACACGATGCGCCTGTCCTTTGTCACGGTCAGTCCGGCCGCAATCGGCGTGGCCATCGAACGCCTGGCGGACGTCATCCGCGAGGCGATGGTCGGCAACAAGCTGCTTGAAGTCGCGACGCGGTAGGCGCGTGCTTCCGTCCACAAGGATGCGATGAAACTGTCAGTGCTGGACCAGTCGACCGCGGCGGCGGGGCAGGGGCAGGATGCGGCCATCCGCGAATCGCTGGCGTTGGCGCGTGCCTGCGATGCGCTCGGCTATCACCGCTACTGGGTATCCGAGCACCACAACAGCGGCAGCATCGTGGGCACGGCGCCCGAGGTGCTGATGGCGGCCATCGCGGCCACCACCGCCCGCATTCGCGTGGGCAGCGCCGGCGTGATGCTGCCGCACTACAGCGCGCTCAAGGTGGCGGAGCAGTTTCGCGTGCTCGAGGCCATCGCACCGGGACGCATCGACCTGGGCGTGGGGCGCGCGCCGGGGTCGGACCGGCTTACGGCGCACGCGTTGAATCCGTATGCCAACGCGGCCGACGAATTTCCGCAGCAGGTGCGCGATCTCGATGCGTGGGTGTCGGGCGAACCGCTGCCGGCCAACCACCCGTATCGCGTCATCCAGGCGCATCCGACGGGGGCGACGCGTCCGGAGCTGTGGATATTGGGCAGCTCCGACTATGGTGCGCAACTGGCGGCACATTTCGGGCTGCCGTATGCGTTCGCGTATTTCTTCAGCGATGGGCGCGGCGTGGAGGAGGCACTGGCGCTTTATCGCGCCAACTTCCGGCCCAGTGCGCGGCTGGCGCAACCGCAGGCCACGATCTGCGTGTGGGCGCTGGCGGCCGCCACCGAGGCCGAGGCCCGGCGCCTTTTGATGACGCGCGAACATTGGCGCGCCGGCTTCGAGCAGGGCATCCGCAATCCGCTGGTCTCGCCGGAAGCGGCCGCTGCGCACCCGTATACCGCAGCGGAGCGGGCGACGATCGAGGCCCTGCGGCGCAAGGCCATCGTGGGCACCGCCGACCAGGTGGCCACGCGCCTGCGCGAACTCGCCGCGCGCCTGGCGCTGGACGAACTGGTCGTGGTCACGTGGACCCACGACCATGCGGCGCGCCTGCAATCGTATGCGCTGCTGGCCGAGGCCTTCGCGTTGCGCGGCTGATCACGGCAGCAGCGTCACCGGCACCGTGGCGTGATGCAGGAGGTCGGACGTGACCGATCCCAGCATTTGCTGCGAGGTACCGCGACCGCTGCGGCCCACATAGATCTGCGCCACCTGCTCTTCGGCGGCGAATTGCGCGATTGACGCGCCGGGATCGCCAATACGCACCACCAGCTTGAACGGAATGCCCGCGGCGTCGAGCATCGCGCGCGCGGTGGCGGTCGCCTTGGCGCCGGCCTCCTCGTGATAGCTGCGCAATTCCGCCTCGTCGACAAAGCGTGACACATCCGAGGGCACCGGACGCTGGGCATTGACCAGGAACAATTCCGGTGGCGCGCTGTACAACCTGTATTGCGTGATGAAGCCACCCACGCCGCGCGTTGCGGCCGCAGACTCGTCGACGGCGAGCATGATGCGCACGCGGTCGGGCAGCGAGCGGGCAGGCATCGCGGCTGCGGTCGCGGCGGCGTCGGCGCCGGCCGCCACGTCGGCACGCGCGGCGATCCAATTGCCGATCGCCCCCACCAGCAGCGCGCCCCGTGCTGGCGCCGCGTAATGCAGCCAATGCGCGTTGGTGTTCACCCAGTCGGCGACGGCGGGATCGGTGATGGCCATTTCGCCGGCCACCCAGCCCAGCAACGCACCGCCGATCGTGATGATCACCGGCCAGCGTTCCATGAAGCGCATCAGCACCGTGCTGCCGAAAATCACGATGGGGATGCTGATCAGGAGCCCGATCACCAGCAGCGGCACGCTGCCCTTGGCCGCGGCGGCCACGCCGATGACGTTGTCCAAGCTCATCACGAGGTCGGCAATGAGAATCGTGCGGATGGCGCCCATCATGCCGACCTTGGCCGCCGCTTCACCGTGCGCTTCCTCCTTTTCGGGAATCAGCAACTGGATGCCGATCCATAACAACAGACCTGCACCGATCAGCTTCAAGTACGGCAGCCGCAGCAATTCAACCGCGGCGATGGTCAGGATGATCCGCATCACCACCGCCGCGGCGCTGCCCCAGATCACGGCCTGCTTTTGCTGCTTGGGCGGCAACGAGCGCGCTGCCAGCGCAATCACCACGGCGTTGTCGCCGGAAAGCACGATGTTGATGCCGATGATTTCGAGCAGGGCGATCCAGAAGTGGGTTTCGGTGAAGGTCATGGTGGCGGGCAGTCAGTTCAGGATGGGAACAACGGCATTCATTCGGGCTTGATCGCCGCACTTTTCACCACGGCGCCCCAGCGCCGTTGCTCGGCATCGATGAACCGGGCGAATTCGACGGGCGTGTTGCCCGCGGGTACGGAACCTTCGGCCCCCAGCCGCTCGATCACGTCGGGCGTCTTCAGGATGCGGTTGATCTCGCCGGACAGTTTGGCGACGATGACATCGGGGGTCCCGGCCGGCGCCATGATCCCATACCACTGCGAGGTTTCGAAGCCCGGGAAGCCCGATTCGGCCACTGTCGGCACATCGGGCAACGACGCAATCCGCTTGGCGCTGCCCACAGCCAGGGCGCGCAACTTGCCCTGCTTGATGTGCGGCACCAGCGGCGTGGCACCGGTGAACGTCGCCTGCGTGGCACCGCCGAGCAGATCGGTCAGCATCGGCCCGGTGCCCTTGTACGGGACGTGCACCAGGTCGATCTGGGCGGCCTGCTTCAGGTATTCCATGGCCAGATGGCCGGCGCTGCCATTGCCCGCCGAGCCATAGTTGATGGTGCCCGGCCGGGCCTTGGCCAGCGCGATGAACTCCTTCAACGTCCTGGCCGGCACCTCGGGATTGACCGCGATGATGTTGGGCACCAGCGCGATCAGCGATATCGGAATGAAGCCCTTCACCGGCTCGTAGGGCAGCTTCGCGAACATCGCCGGATTCACGGCCAGCGTGCCCACATGGCCGAGGATCAGCGTGTAACCATCGGGGCGTGCCCGCTGCACGGCCTCCATCGCGATGTTGCCCGCGCCTCCCGGTTTGTTTTCGATGACCACCTGCTGCTTCCAGGCGTCGGTCAGCTTCTGCCCGACCATGCGCGACAGGAAATCGGAACTGCCACCTGGCGCGAACGGCACCACCAATATGATCGGCTTCGACGGATAGTCCTGCGCCGATGCCACGCCTGCGCACCACGCCAGCAGCACGCACAGCGCCTTCAGGTAACGCGACATCTCACTCCTCCTTGCGCGACGTATTTTTACGGCGGTCGCTGCATCTGCAATGCGTAACGTCCTCGAACCGGCCTCACTGCAGGCGGCGCATGATCGCCGCGGCCAGGTCCATCGTGCCCGCGGTGCCGCCCAGGTCGCGCGTGCGCACGCCATCGACGTTGAGCGTGGTATCGATCGCCTGGCGCAACCGCTGCGCGCGATCGGCCATGCCGACGTGGTCGAGCATCATCGCGGCGGCCAGCAGCAGCGCCAGCGGATTGGCGACCCCCTTGCCGGCAATGTCGGGCGCCGAACCGTGCACTGCTTCGAAAATGGCCGCGCCCTCGCCAATATTGGCGCCCGGCGCCATGCCCAGTCCGCCGACCAGTCCGGCAATTTCATCGGACAGGATATCTCCGAATAGATTAGTGGTGACGATCACGTCGAATTGCCACGGATCGAGCACCAGTTGCATCGCGCACGCGTCCACGATGCGCTCGTCGACGGCCACGCGGCCCGTGTATTGGGCCGCCACATCCTTGGCCGCTTCGAGGAAAAGGCCGGTGAGCGCCTTCAGCACGTTGGCCTTGTGCACGATGGTGACCTTGCGGCGCCCGTTGCGCACCGCATAGTCGAACGCGAATTCGGCGATCCGGCGCGAGCCCGCGCGGGTGTTCACGCCCGACGACACGGCCACCGCATGCGGATCGCCGTCGATGGGAATGTAATGCTCGAAGCCGACGTAGAGTCCTTCGAGGTTTTCGCGGACCAGCACCAGGTCGATCGCATCGTAGCGGCCGCCCGGAATCAACGTGCGCGCGGGGCGGACGTTGGCATAGAGCTTGAATTCCTCGCGCAGCCGCACGTTGACCGAGCGAAAGCCGCCGCCCACCGGCGTGGCCAGCGGGCCTTTCAGGGCGAGATGCGTGCGGCGAATGCTGTCGAGCAGTGCCGCCGGCAGCGGATCGCCAACTGCGGTGACGGCCGCCATGCCGCCGGCCTGGGGATCCCACACGAAGGGCCGGCCCAACGCATCGAGGATCGTGACGACCGCGTGCGTGATTTCGGGACCGATGCCGTCGCCGCTAATCAGTGTTGCCGGGATCGGTGCGGTGCTGGCGGGAGGCGACATGACGTTCGGTGAAGAGGGAAATGGCGACGCACGCCTCGCTTTGGTGCAACCGTGACGCGCCGTCAACCTGCATCGTACCGCAGGCAGCACGTGGTGGTGTGCACGGGCAACCAATGTGCGCCGACAACTGCACCGGCTGGTCGCCCACGCGCCGCCGCCCGCCAATGCGGATCAAGTACACTTCCGCACTCCCATCCAGCGTTGCTGGCGACCACGCCTTCCTCCACCACGGCAATGAGCGATTCAACCCCCCCCGGTCACGACGCGGCAGGCGACTTCGCTGCGGCACGCAGCGCCGAACTCGAGGCCGCGCTGGTGCGCGGTCTCGGCATCGACGGGCTGCGGCTGCCCAATGGCCTTGACGAGCCCACGATGGAAGCGCTGGGCGCACTGCTGCGCGAAATGACGCAAGGTACCGTCGACATGCTGCGCAACCGCTCGCAGGCCAAGAGCAGCATCCACGCCGAGATGACCATCATCGGTCCGCACGCCGTCAACCCGCTGAAGGCGGCGTGGGACGTGGACGTTGCGTTGAAACACCTGCTCGCGCCGCAACGGGTTGACCTGATGTCGCCGGTGCGCGCGGCCACCGACGCCTGGGACGACCTGCGCGCGCACGACCGCGGCCTGGCTGCCGGCATTGAAGCCGCGCTCCAAACGCTGCTGAAGCGCTTTGCGCCCGAATCCTTCGAGGCGCGGTTGGCGGGCAAGGGCGGCTTCGGCTTCATGTCGGGCAACAAGAAGGCGCGGCAGTGGGATCTGCTGCTCGAACTCTACGAAGACATCGCCCGCGAAGCGCAGGACGATTTCTGGTCGATCTTCGAGCGCGAATTCAGGCGCGCCTATGCGATCGGGCAGGACACCGCGCCGCTGTCGCCCAAGGCCGGCAGCGGTATGGGCGAAACCAAGCTCTAGCGGGCGGCGTGGACGTTCAGTCCACTCAACAGTCGTGACGTTGCAATGAGCTGTTCATCCGGTCCTGATAGTGATGCCGATTCCCCTATGCGCGCCTACCCCGGCGTCCCTTCGACCCGGAAGTCACCGTGGACGCCGCGTGGCGGCTGCCGTCATCCGTACGGCGCTTGCTTGTCTTCCTGCGCCAGATCGTGCGATGCCCGCTGCGCGGTGCGATTCGCCTTAGGTGGCGCCGCGAGTCGAAAGTTGCCCTTGTGTTGCTGCGGCGCGGCGTGCTATTGCTGAAAGCAGCCGCTTGGATCAGCAAGCCATGTTGTTTGGCGTGAGGCGATTCTCGAAGGGACATCCATGCGCGAAGATTCAGGGCGCGTTCGGTGCGTGCGCTACCCACGCGGCATCCGGTGCATCGCGATCGCCTCGGTACTCTGCTGCGCCTTCGCTGCGGTGTGCGCTCATGCCGGTCTCGGCACGGCGATCGAGTATTACAACCCTGCGCTGCGTCACTACTTCATCACGGCCTACCCGGAAGAGGCTGCCGCACTCGACGCCGGCACCAACGTCAAGGGTTGGACCCGCACCGGCGGTCAGTTCACAGTGTTCACCGAGCCTGCGGAAGGCTTGTCCGCCGTCTGCCGCTTCTTCGGCACACCGGGCAAGGGCATCAACTCCCACTTCTATACCGCCGATGTCGCCGAGTGCGCGAAGGTAAAGACCCTCCCGCCGTGGACCTTCGAGGCGATCGCGTTCTACATCCCGACGCCTACCGATGGCCAGTGCGGCGGCAACTACCCGGTCTACCGCAGCTACTACACCGACAATATCGCGGACGCCAACCACCGCTTCACGGTGGACCTGACGGCGCACACGAGGATGACCAGGCGCGGCGACATCCTGGAAGGGCTGGTGATGTGCGCGCCGGTGACGGGCGAAGAATTGGAAGCGGACGTGGTGCGGCTGCTGGAGCAGGGCGCGCTGGGGCCGACGGAGGCGCTAGTGCTGGAGGTGAAGACGAAGGGGATCGCGACGTGGATCGACGAACAGATTCCGATGGACGTTACGCGGTATACACAGCTGCCCTTTTGGGATCTGCAAACCGAAGGGCTGCTCTGCAAGGATGACTTGACGCCGCCGGTGACTCCGGAGAAATTCTGCCTGTTGCATCACTTCAACATGGCCCCGGTGGGGTGGGAGTTCTTCCGGCAGTCGAAGGTGGCGCCCGATCAACTGCGGGTGCGCATGGCCCATGTCTGGCATCAAATCTTTGTATTGACCAACATCTTTGAAACCTACGCAGTCGCGGAATTTCAGCAGCGTCTGCGCAGTCACGCTTTGGGCACGTTTGAAGCCCTGCTCCTCCAATACGCGCTGTCGCCGCAACTGGGTCTGTTTCAGACCTGGGTGAAGAACACCCCGGAACATGACGGCATCAAGCCGAACGAGAACTTTGCGCGCGAACTAATGCAACTCTTCACGATTGGGGTCAATGAACTCAATGACGACGGAACCCTGAAGCTCGACATCCAGGGACAAACGATTCCAACGTATGGGCAGGCGGATATCGAGACGCTGGCTCGCATTCTGACCGGCTTTACCTATCCAACACGGCCGGGGAAGACGCCCGATTTCTGGAGCAATGACGTGTATTTCATCGGCGACATGATTCCATTCGATCCGTGGCATGACAAAGGTGAAAAGAAGTTGCTCAACGGCCGCCTCGACTTGGCGCCAGGCGGAGGCGCCATGGTGGAGTTCCGAGCGGCCATCCGAGCCCTGGTCGATCACCCGAACACACCACCCTTCATCAGCAAGCAACTCATCCAGAAAACAGTGACTAGTTCACCCACCCCGGAGTACGTGGCGCGGGTTACCGCGATATTCAAAAATAACGGCAGCGGCGTGCGCGGCGATCTGGCTGCGGTCACGCGTGCAATTCTTCTCGATCCGGAAGCGCGCGGCGCACGCAAGATTGACAACGAGTACGGACGATTGCGGGAGCCGACGCTCTTCTGGACCGCGATGCTCCGCGCGCTTGACGTGAATACCGACGGAGCCAGTCCCTTTTCCACCGGCTACGAAAGCGGAGAGAACCTGTTCAGCGCGCCGACCGTGTTCAACTACTACCCGGCCGACTACACACTCGCGGGCGGCGGGATTCCCGCTCCCGAATTCGGAATTTTCACATCCGCCGAGTTTCTGAATCGATCCAACCAGATCAACGACTTGCTATATAACGTCGACCAGTCATGGTCATTGAATGAATTGTACGGCTGGGGACCACGGCCGTACGTGCCCAATGCCATCGGAACCCGCAGTCCGTCACTGTCGTCGTTCATGCCGGATGCCGGGAATGCCAACGTCCTCGTCGATCGACTGGACAAGCTTTTCCTGCATGGAACGATGAAGACCTCCATGCGCAAAACCATCGTCAACGCCGTCAACAAGATTGCACCCACTGAAGCGCTACGGCGGGTGAAGCTCGCGATCAACCTGACGCTCGCCTCCGTTGCCTACCAGGTGCAGAAGTGATAACGCGATTGAAACCTCGCCCTCGCATTCCCTCGCCGACCCGCCGCCGTCTGCTGCAGGCGCTGACGGCGTCGGGTTTGCTCGGATTCGTCGAGCGCAACGTGGCGCTCGCGCAGGGCACCACGGCTTACAAGGCCTTGGTGTGCATCAATCTGGCCGGCGGTAACGATGGGGAAAATACGCTTATCCGTTTGGACAGCGCGGGTTACGGCAACTATGCAGCGATCCGCCCACCCGCATCCGGAATCAATGTTCCGCAGGCGCAATTGCAACCGATTCAGCCTGCCAGCTTGTCGACCCCGTTTGGTTTTCATCCGGCCTGTGCACCGCTGAAGACGCTGTTTGATCAGAAAAAACTGGCGGTAGTGGCGAATATGGGGGTGCTGGTCAAGCCGTCGTCCAAGCCTGGGCTGGAGACGCAAGGCGCGCCGCGGCCGGCGAACCTGTTTTCGCACTCGGATCAGGATCTCGCCCTCCAGAGTGCCGACTACAGGGGTTTCACACGCGTAGGGTGGGGTGGGCGATTGGCGGACAAACTCGGCGCAGCGAATCCTGGCACACTGTTTCCACCGCTCATCTCCATCAGTGGATTGAAGACCTTCGTCACCGGTCAAACATCGGTACCGCTCGCCGTTCCCGAAAATCCAAACTTCACACTCTCCAGTAGCGGCAATAACCAATTCCAGTTCGACGCGCTGCGCGACGCGGCGCTCCGTGAAGTCCTTGCGCAGGACCAGACCAACCTCTACGACGTCGTCGCACAATTGTATTCGGAAGAGGGACTCGCGGCGTCGACGGTTGTGTTGCCGATATTGCAGAACAAATCGTCGATCGTTGCGCCGTTTTTCGCGAACCTAAATACCAGCGTCGCGCGTCAGTTGAAGACCATTGCGTTATTGATTGAAGGTCGCGCCATCACGCAGATGAAGCGGCAGGTGTTTTACGTGCAGCAGGGAGGCTACGATACGCACGCAGGCCAAGCGGGATCCCAGCAAAACCTTCTGAGCGATCTGGCGCAGGCAATCAAGGCATTTCATGATGCTGTCACCGCGCTTGGAATTGCCGGTAACGTGACGACCTTTACACTCTCCGAATTCGGGCGAACGTTTAAGCCTGCAGCAAACTCGGGCACGGACCATGGTTGGGGAAACTATGCCTTTGTGATTGGGGGTGCGGTAAGGGGCGGCGACTTCTACGGGAAAGTGCCCACCCAAACGCTGGGCGGCCCCGACGATCTTGGCAACGCGGGCCGCTGGATTCCGACGACGTCGCTGGAGCAGTACGGTGCAACGCTTGCGCGTTGGTTCGGCATTGCCGAGTCTGATCTGCCATACGTCTTCCCAAACATCGGCGCGTTCGCCAACACCAACATGGGGTTCATGGCCTAACTGCGGAGCCCGCGCTTGATTTGACCGGCATGAACAACCGATCGCAACTCAATATTTAGTCAACGGAGTCGCTGGTTTCGCGCAGGATGCCGCTGGTCATCCGCAGCAGGCCCGACAGATGGCTCAGCATGTTGAGCACCAGCCGCCGATAAAGGTCGGGGCGCACGTCGTGGATGGCGTCGAGGCTCTTGCGCGACAGGCTGTAGGTCACCACTTCGTTTTCCGCCACCGCGGTCACCGAGCGCGTGCCGCCCTCGATGATCGCCGACTCGCCGAAGATGACGCCCGGCGCCAGCGTGACCACGCGGCGATGCTTGCCGCGCGCC
>JANMCS010000590.1:0-1014 GCA_031361405.1 Betaproteobacteria bacterium | reverse complement strand
CGGCCGGCGCCATCAGATCCAGCGGCAGGTTCGCGATGTCGGCGAGAAAGGTGACGCGTTGATCCGCATCGGTGGGCACCTGCACGCGCACCGTGCGGCCGTCGATGGCCTGCGCCACCCCGGCGCCCTTGGCGGCACTGATCACCCGCGCCACTTCGCGGGCGGTGGCGAAATCGGCGGAAGCGATGTCGAGCTGGATGAAGCCGCCCTGCCCCAGCGAGGTGGGCACGGTGCGTTCCACCGTGGCGCCTTGCGGGATGCGGCCCGCGCTGAGGTGATTGATCTGCACCTTGGAGCCGCCGGCCGATGCGCCGGCTCCGCCGACGATCAGGCTGCCCTGTGCGATGCCGTAGATCTGGCCATCGGCGCCCTTCAGCGGCGTGACCACCAACATGCCGCCGCGCAGGCTCTTGGCATTGCCGATCGACGACACGTTGACATCGATGAGCTGGCCGGGCTGGGCAAAGGCGGGCAGTTGCGCGGTGACCAGCACGGCGGCCACGTTCTTCAGCTGCATCGCGGTGCCGGGCGGGATCGTCACACCGAGCTGCTGCAGCATGGAGTTCATGCCCTGGCCGGTGAACGGCGCCTGGGCGGTCTGGTCGCCGCTGCCATCGAGGCCGACCACCAGGCCGTAGCCGAGCAGCTGGTTGCTGCGCACACCCTGCACGGTGGCCACTTCCTTGAGGCGCGCCGCATCGGCGAACTGCGGCCAGAGCAAGGCCGTCAGCGTGAGGCCGGCAATGAGGCGATACAGGAAGAGGGTGAGCCTGGGCATGACGTCGACTTTTTCGGGAGTTCCCAATCGACGATTCTGCGCACGGCTATAGCGGCGAAAGGTTTAAAAAGAAGCGCCCCAACCAGCCAATTCCCTGCGCGTCGTCAATCGCACCACGGCCCCGGTGCTCGATGCGCACGTTGGCGATCTGCGCGCTGGTGATCGAGTTGCCCGGCAGGATGGCCAGCGGGTCGACCTGCCCTGAAAACCGCAGCACGTCCACATGCTGGTTCACG
>JANMCS010000587.1:0-4217 GCA_031361405.1 Betaproteobacteria bacterium | reverse complement strand
CGCAACCGGATACCGGCGAGCAGGGGCTCGAGATTGCCGACATGCTGGTGCGCTCAGGTGGCATCGACGTGATCGTCATCGATTCGGTCGCCGCGCTCGTGCCGAAGGCGGAAATCGAGGGCGAGATGGGCGACCAGCTGCCCGGCCTGCAGGCGCGGCTGATGAGCCAGGCCCTGCGCAAGCTCGCCGGCAACATCAAGCGCTCCAACACGCTGGTGATCTTCATCAACCAGATCCGGATGAAGATCGGCGTGATGTTCGGCAGCCCCGAAACCACCACGGGCGGCAATGCGCTCAAGTTCTACGCCTCGGTGCGCCTCGACATCCGGCGCATCGGCGCCATCAAGCGCGGTGAAGAAGTGGTCGGCAACGAAACACGTGTCAAGGTCGTCAAGAACAAGGTGTCGCCGCCGTTCCGCGAGGCCCTGTTCGACATCCTGTACGGTGAAGGCATCTCGCGCGAAGGCGAAATCGTCGAGCTGGGCGTGCTCCACAAGATCGTCGAGAAGTCCGGGGCGTGGTACGCGTACAACGGCGACAAGATCGGCCAGGGCAAGGACAACGCCCGCGAATACCTGCGCGAACATCCCGAACTGGCCCAGGAAATCGAGGCCAAGATCCGCACGGCGGTGGATGTGCCCACGCCGGGCCGCATCAATCCGGCGCCGTCCGCTGACGAGTGATCGGCTTCAGGCGGGGGCGGGCGGCGACCGCAAGCGCCAGCCCGCCCCGTCGGACGGCAGCACCCGCGCCGTCACCCAAGGCGGTGGCGGTGCGCTACCTCGCCCGGCGCGATTACAGCCGGGCTGAACTGGAGCAGCGCCTCGCACGGCGTGGCATCGAACCCGACGCCATCGAACAGGCACTCGATGCGTTGACGGCTGCGGGCTTCCTTTCGGATACCCGTTATGCGGCGTCGGTCGTGGCGCAGCGCGCCGGCCGCTATGGCAAGCGCGCCATTGCCTATGCATTGAAGGAAAAAGGCATCGACGCCACCGCGGCCGCGGCCGCGCTGGCGCCGCTGGCGGGCGTGGACGAATTCGACGACGCATTTGCACTCTGGCACCAACGCTTCGGCACCCCTCCCGCCAACGATCGCGAAAAGGCGCGGCAGGTGCGTTTCCTGCAGGCGCGTGGGTATGCCCTGTCCGTCGTGCTCAAGGTGTTGCGCACGGCGGGTGCGTCCGATCCCGACGACGCGTAACGTCCCGGATGGGTTGCGACCTGCAATAAACTACCCGGCGCGCTTGTTCGCGGGGCGATGCACTTCCCGATGCCAAGGGGGCGGACGCTAAACCCTCGCGAACGGGCCACCGTCGGTCGAGGTATCAGCAAGCTCCCATTCGATCGACTCGCAGTTGGCCAACGCGCGGCCAGTGAGGTGATGAAAAAACGTGCCATGGCCAACCACGGCGATAAGGCGCTCGCAACGGGACGCAAGAAAGCACTTGAATTCCTCGACGCGGGCGCTGACCATTGCCGAGGGTTCCACGCAAATGCCCCTCGCGTCGGGCACCCCGTCGGCGTGCCACCAGACGTCGGCGAGATGCGCGAGCGACAGCGTTGGAAAGTCGAGGGCCAGTTCTGCCGGCAGGCGGCCGACGTCGCAACTGTTCTCGACGCGCTCCCGGTGCAATGCCGTCACGAGGATCGTTGGCGAGGACCGGTGGCCAGCAAATAGTCCGGCCGTGGTTTGCAGCGCGCGCGTCAACGGTGAAGTCACGACCAGATCGAAAGGTAATTCCTGAAACTGGGCGCGTGACTGACGTACTTGCGCATGGCCGAGTTCGCTCAACCGCGCGTCGAAGTGCAAGGGGTCGATGCCCGTGATGGGGTGGATCGCGTTGAACGTGGATTGGCCGTGGCGGATGCAGCGGAAGATTTTGGAAGGCACGCGTGGTTCCGTGGAATGGGTGGAGGGCTACGCCTGGTTGTGGAGGCGGGGCATCGACGTACGGCTTGCGCCGGCAGGTTCAGGCGTTCCGCCGAGATCTCTATCATCGCAGGTATGCGGACGCGACTGCGGCGCACATTGGGCGTTTCACGCAGAGGGTCCGGTTGCTCCTGCCGGCAATCGGCCCGACAATCGCATCTTGTGGCCACGCGGTGGCCGCTCGTTGCCGGAGTGCAGGATGAAGCAAGTGTTGAACACGGTCGTCGGCGCGCTGTTGGTGACGCCCCCTGCGCCGGGCTTGTTTTCGACCACGACCGGCTGGCCGAGCGACACGCTCAACCTCTACGCGAACAGGCGGCCGATCACGTCCTGCGAACCGCCGGGCGTGAGTGCGACGCGCAAACGGTGCTGGTCAGCGGGGCGCTCTCGCTGGTGCCGCTGTGGCTGGCGGAAATGGCGGTCCGCCTCCCGGTGCGGCCTGCACGGCGCCGGAAGCCGCAGCCGCGCCACAAGATACAATCCAAGTTTTTGATTCCGCGCGGGCTTTTCCGCCTGCGTACCACGAGAGCGTGCCATGCAAGTCGCCGACATCCGTAGCCGATTCATCGACTATTTCGTTTCCAACGGGCACACGCATGTGCCCAGTTCGTCGCTGGTGCCGGGCAACGATCCGACGCTGCTGTTCGTCAACTCGGGCATGGTCCAGTTCAAGGACGTGTTCCTGGGCGTGGACAAGCGGTCGTACAAGCGCGCGACCTCGTCGCAGCGCAGCGTGCGCGCGGGCGGCAAGCACAACGACCTGGAAAACGTCGGCTACACGGCGCGGCATCATACGTTCTTCGAGATGCTGGGCAACTTCAGCTTCGGCGATTATTTCAAGCGCGACGCGATCCGGTATGCGTGGGAGCTGTTGACGCAGGTGTACCAGCTGCCGCCGGACAAGCTCTGGGCCACCGTTTACATCGACGACGACGAGGCCTACGCCATCTGGACCAAGGAAATCGGCCTTCCCCCCGAACGCGTCGTGCGCATCGGCGACAACAAGGGCACGAAATACGCCAGCGACAATTTCTGGCAGATGGCCGACACCGGTCCTTGCGGGCCGTCCTCTGAAGTCTTTTACGACCATGGCCCGGACGTGTGGGGTGGTCCGCCGGGATCGCCGGACGCGGAAGGCGACCGCTACATCGAGATCTGGAATCTCGTGTTCATGCAATACGACCGGCAGAAGGGCGCCGACGGCAACTTCACGATGACGCCACTGCCCGCGCCGTGCGTGGACACCGGCATGGGTCTTGAGCGTCTCGCCGCCGTGCTGCAGCACGTGCATTCCAACTACGAGATCGATCTCTTCGCCGCGCTGATCAAGGCCGCGGCGCGCGAGACGCATACCACCGACCTCGACAACCCGTCGTTGAAGGTGATTGCCGATCACATTCGCGCGTGCGCGTTCCTGATCGTCGACGGCGTGATCCCGTCCAGCGATGGCCGCGGCTACGTGCTGCGCCGGATCATCCGCCGGGCGATCCGCCACGGCTACCAGCTGGGCCGGAAGCAGCCGTTCTTTCACAAGCTGGTGGAGGACCTGAGCACGCAGATGGGTGCGGCCTATCCCGAGCTCGCGAAGGAGAAGGTGCGCGTGGCGCAGGTGCTGAAGGCGGAGGAAGAGCGCTTCGGCGAGACCCTTGAAAACGGGATGAAGATCCTGGGCGGCGCGCTGGACACGCTGAAAAAATCCGGGGGCAAGACGCTCGATGGCGGCACAGCCTTCACGCTCTACGACACGTTCGGCTTTCCGTTCGACCTCACCGCCGATATCGCGCGCGGCCTTGAATTGGGCGTCGACGAAGCGGGCTTCGACACGGCGATGAATGCGCAGCGCGATCGCGCGCGGGCCGCGTCCACGTTCAAGATGGGCGCGCAGCTGGAGTACGCCGGCCCCAGGACCACGTTCCGCGGCTACGACACATTGGCCGACGAAGGAAAGGTCATCGCGCTGTACAAGGACGGCACCAGGGTCGCGGCGCTGGCTGCGGGCGATGCGGGTGTCGTGGTGCTCGATAACACGCCGTTCTATGCCGAGTCTGGCGGTCAGGTGGGCGATCGCGGCGAACTCACGCGCGATGGCGCGTGCCTCACGCTCTTTGCCGTCACCGACACGCAAAAAGTGCAGCCGGAGGTGTTCGGGCACGTGGGCGTGGTCAGGACGGGCGCGCTGAACGAAGGCGACATGGTGGCGGCGCGCGTGGACCAGGATGCGCGCGGGCGCACGATGCGCAATCACTCGGCCACGCATCTGATGCACAAGGCGTTGCGTGAAGTG
>JANMCS010000558.1:0-1725 GCA_031361405.1 Betaproteobacteria bacterium | reverse complement strand
CGATCCGGCGCATCCCGGCCCGTGATCGCGCCTATCGAAGCCTAGCGCGACAACCCCGCCAGCACCGGGTAGCCGCGACCGGCCAGCAGGTCGAGATGCTTCAACAGTGCCAGATTATGCGCCAGCGTCTTGCCGAAGCCGAAACCGGGATCGAGCAAGATCCGTTCTCGCGCAATGCCCGCGCCTTCGCAGACCAGCGCTCGTTCGATCAGGAAGTCGCGCACTTCGGCGACGACGTCGGCATATGCCGGCGCAGTCTGCATCGTCCGGGGCTCGCCCTGCATGTGCATCAGGCACACTGCGACGTTGCTGTCCGCCACCACGTCGAGCGCGCCTTTCTGCCGCAACGCGCGCCCGTCGTTGATCATCGCGGCGCCCGCAGCGATGGCCTCGCGCATCACGGCGGGCTTCATCGTATCGACGCTGACCAGCGCGCCTTCGCGCGCCAGCGCCGCCACGACCGGGATGATGCGATCGAGTTCGATGTGCTCGGGCACCAGCTGCGCGCCGGGGCGGGTGGATTCGCCGCCCACGTCGATCAGGTCCGCCCCTTGGGCCAGCATCGCCCGCGCATGATCCAGCGCGCGCTCGACGTCCACGTGGGTGCCGCCGTCGAAGAACGAATCAGGCGTGAGGTTGAGGATGCCCATCACCCGCGGTAGCCGCACGTCGAGCCGGTGCGATCCACAGTGCAGCAGCCGGGGCGAGGTCGGGTTCATGGGCAACCTGAAATGCAAAGGGGCGTGCAGCGTTGCACGCCCCTTGCCAATCGTTGCAGCGATGCGGTCAGGCGGGATTGGCCGACGGCGCCGGATCCGGCGTGGGCGCGGAGCCCCCACCGGAGGACGGCCCGGACGACGATTGCGTGGGCTTGGGCGGGCGCACCGGGCGCCCGGCCATGATGTCGGCAATCTGGTCGGAGTCGATGGTTTCCAGTTCGAGCAGCGCGTGGGCCATCACCTCGACCTTGTCGCGGTTGTCCTCCAGCAGCTTGCGCGCCACGGCGTACTGCTGGTCGATGATCTTGCGGATTTCGTGGTCGACCATCTGCATCGTGGCTTCGGACACGTTCTTCTGCGTGGTGACCGAACGGCCGAGGAAGACCTCGCCTTCGTTTTCGCCATAGACCATCGGGCCCAGCGCATCGGACATGCCGTAGCGCGTGACCATGTTGCGGGCAATTTCGGTGGCCCGCTCGAAGTCGTTGGAGGCACCGGTGGTCATCTGGTTCATGAAGATTTCCTCGGCGATGCGACCGCCGAACAGCACCGAGATCATGTTCAGCATGTGCTTGCGGTCCATGCTGTAGCGATCGGCCTCGGGCAACTGCATCGTCACGCCCAGCGCGCGGCCACGCGGGATGATGGTGACCTTGTGCACCGGATCGGTCTTGGGCAGCAGTGTCGCCACGATGGCGTGGCCGGACTCGTGATACGCCGTGTTGCGGCGTTCCTCTTCCGGCATCACCACCGAGCGCCGTTCGGCACCCATGATGATCTTGTCCTTGGCCCGCTCGAAGTCGTGCATGTCGACAAGCCGCTTCGACGAGCGCGCGGCGAACAGCGCCGCCTCGTTGACGAGGTTGGCGAGATCGGCGCCCGACATGCCGGGCGTGCCGCGCGCGATGATGTCGGCCTTGACGTCCGGGCTCATCGGCACCTTGCGCATGTGCACCAGCAGGATCTGCTCGCGGCCGCGGATGTCCGGCAGCGGGACGACGACCTG
>JANMCS010000432.1:0-14441 GCA_031361405.1 Betaproteobacteria bacterium | reverse complement strand
GGGTCTGCCCGGCAAGCTGGCCGACTGCCAGGAGCGCGATCCGTCGCTGTGCGAGCTGTACCTGGTCGAGGGCGACTCCGCCGGGGGTTCCGCCAAGCAGGGCCGCGATCGCAAGTTCCAGGCCATCCTGCCGCTGCGCGGCAAGATCCTGAATGTCGAGCGCGCGCGGGTCGAAAAGGTGCTGGGCTCGCAGGAAATCGTCACGCTGATCACTGCGCTGGGGGCGGGCTTCGGCCGCCCGTCCGAGGACAAGGAAGACAAGGACGCGTTCAACCCCGACAAGCTGCGCTACCACCGCATCATCATCATGACCGACGCCGACGTCGACGGCTCGCACATTCGGACGTTGCTGCTCACGTTCTTCTATCGGCAGATGCCGGTGCTGATGGAGAAGGGCTACATCTACATCGCGCAGCCGCCGCTGTACAAGGCCAAGCAGGGCAAGGAAGAGGTCTATCTCAAGGATGACCACGAGCTGAAGCAGCATCTGCTCAAGTTTGCGCTGAAGGGCGCGGAGTTGATTCCGGGTGCGGGCAAGTCAGCGCTCGTCGCCGAGACCTTTGCCAGCATCGCGCGTGAATTTCTGCTGGCCGAGGCCGTGATCGAGCGCCTGTCGCGTGTGATCGACTCCGCCGCATTGCACGCGATGCTCAATGGCGCGCGCATCGACCTGACGGACGACGCCACGGCGCTGGTCAGCGCCCGCACGCTCGAAACCGCCATCGCCAATCCGGAAGTCACCGTCGAGGCGCGCTACGATGCCACGGCGGAAAGTCGCCGTCTTGTGGTCAAGCGCGTACATCACGGCACGCCGCACGTCACCGGCATCGACAACGATTTCCTCGGCAGCGGCGATGCGACGCAGATTCGCGCGGCCGCCGATGTGCTGCAAGGCATCATCCAGCCGGGTGCCGTGATCAAGCGTGGCGACAAGCAACTGGCCATCAAGACGTTCAAGGATGCGCTCGACTGGCTGCTCAACGAGGCGCGCAACAGCACCACCATCCAGCGCTACAAGGGCCTGGGCGAAATGAATCCGGGGCAGTTGTGGGAAACCACGATGGACCCGAAGGTGCGGCGGTTGCTGCGGGTGCAGATCGAGGACGCCATTGCGGCCGAGGACATCTTCTCGAAGCTGATGGGCGAGGATGTGGAACCGCGCCGGCACTTCATCGAAAGCAATGCGCTGGGAGTGCGGAATCTCGACGTTTGATCGAGGCTGCCGGTGTAGGGCGCCGTTATTACTGGGAACAACGCAACAATTGGTGAGATCGGACGACAGATTTGTTGAGATTTGCCTAAAGTGGCCCGAGCCACGATAGCCAGTCCGGAAGCGCTCTAGAGCCAATCGCGACTTTAGTTTTCACCAAGGGGTGGAATTCCCCCGGTTTCCCGGACACTTCATATGATGCCAAACTGGCCACTGGAGGTGTTCGATGACAACCAGGGAGCGGCGGAAATTCACGCCGGAGTTCAAGCGTGAGGCGGTCAAGTTTGCGGAGCAGCCGGGTCGGTCGTTGACGGCTGTGGCGCGCGAGCTTGGCGTGGCACGTACGGTACTCAAGCTGTGGGTCGATAACTTCGCTGCGGGTCGGTATGAAAAGGACCGGACACTGCCGCTGAAAGCTGCGCAGCAGTTGGAGAACGAGCATTTGCGGCGAGAGCTAGCAAAGGTGCGGATGGAGCGCGACATCCTAAAAAAAGCGTTGGTGTTCTTCACGAAAGAGCCGACGTGAAGTTCGCCTTTGTTGCTCGTTATCGGCCGGTATGGCCAACGCGGGTCATGTGTCGGCTGTTGGACGTATCGGCGAGCGGATTCTACGAATGGTTGGACCGGCCGCCAAGTGCGCGGTCGCTGGCCAATGCACGATTGCTGGTGCGCATTCGGGAAAGCTACGTGTTGAGCCACCAGACCTACGGTTCGCCGCGCGTCTGGAAAGACATGGTCGTAGCGGGTGAATCTTGCAGCGAGAATCGGGTAGCGCGACTGATGCGAGTAGCGCACATCAGCGCGCAACCCAGACCCCGCCGAAAGCCTACCGACATTGGCCTGCGTCCGGAGCACAGCATTGCGCCGAATGTGCTGGAGCGCGATTTCGCCGCGCCTGGACCGAATCGAAAGTGGGCGGCCGACTTCACCTCTCTCTGGACCGGCGAAGGCTGGCTGTTCCTGGCCGTCGTGGTCGATTTGTTCAGTCGTCGCGTGGCGGGGTGGTCGATGCAATCGACGATGACCGCGCAACTGGTGCTTGACGCGCTGATGATGGCGTTGTGGCGACGCGGCAAGCCGACCGAGCTGCTACACCACTCCGACCAGGGGAGCCAATACACCAGTGAGGACTTCCAGCGCCTGCTCTCCGCCGAAGGCGTTACTTGCAGCATGAGTCGACGCGGCGAGTGCTGGGACAACTCTGCTGTCGAGAGCTTCTTTCCCTCGCTTAAGAAGGAGCGCGTCTATCGAACGACGTACCCAACACGCGATGCGGCGCGGGCCGACATCTTCGATTACATCGAAGCGTTTTACAATTCCCAGCGTCGACATTCGACGCTTGGACAGGTTAGCCCAATGGAATTCGAACGAGTTCATGTGGGCTTAGCGTAGTGTCCGGAGAACTGGGGGAATTCCAAAATCAGTTCAGTCTCACTTAATATGTCGTAATGCTTGAAACAATAGTGGCGCAGCCCGACGCAACTATTTGATATTCAACAAATCTGGTCACGTCTAATTTTGGCACCCTACAGCTGATTTGCGGGTCGCCCAGACGGACGACCACGACAATCGTTGATCCAATTGAGGCACCATGGCGTGATCCACCAACCGTGAATGGCGCTTGCGCCATGTGCGATAGCGAACAGAAGGGGCCTGGCATTTCGATTAGCCTGTACGGCAGAACGAGGTGCCCATGGCGACGCAAGGATTCATCGAGTCTCGATCATTCAATGCGCGCTGCTGTCGCGGAGCTTCGGTCGAGCAGTGACCCGTTCGTCTGCGATCAAGCGGCATGCTTCCGCGGCATCGACCCGGTCCACGATTGTCGTCAGTGGCGATGGTGACCACCTTGCGCTGGCGGGCGCCCTTGACATATCGACGCTCGCCGAAACAAGACAGGCGTTGAAGAAAAGGTCGAAGCAGGAAGCCGCGGGCTCGCTCGATATTGCCCGGCTGGACCGCCTTGATACGCCCGGTGCGCTCTTCTTGTGCGGCCTGCGCGACCACGGGATGGAACTCACCGGAATCCGCGCCGAGCACCAGGCGCTGCTTGATCTGATCAGCGGACTCGATCTCAAGCCGCTACCGCAGGTCGCAGCCGTTCCCCGATGGCGGCAGATCATCGTCCAGGTCGGCAAGGGAGCGCACGATGCCAGGCACGAAGCGCTGGACCTGATCACCTTTGTCGGTCGTGCAGCGAGCTGGACCCTGCGCGCGCTGCTCCACCCGGGTTCCCTGCGCCCGGCTTCGATATCCCGACACGTTGCGGAAACGGGGATTCAGGCGCTGCCGATCATCGGCTTGATGGCCATCATGATCGCGATCGTCCTGGGCTACCAAGGCGTCGCCCAGTTGCGTCCCTTTGGCGGCGAGGACTACACCATCAACCTCGTGGCGGTGTCGGTATTGCGGGAAATGGCCGTGCTGATCACCGCCATCATGGTGGCCGGCCGCTCGGGCTCCGCCTTCACCGCCGAAATTGGTGTCATGAAGTCGCGGGAAGAAGTCGACGCGCTTGAAGTCATGGGGATCGAGCCCATGCAGGTGCTGGTGGTGCCGCGGGTGATTGCACTTGTCATCACCCTGCCGTTGCTGACGTTCTTCGCTGACATCATGGGGCTCGTTGGCGGCGCCGCAATCTCGCAATTCCTGCTCGACGTATCCCCGGCGCAATACTTCGCAAGATTGCCGCACGCCGTCGACGGCAGCGATTTTTTTGTCGGGCTTTTCAAGGCGCCGATTTTCGCCTTCTTCATTGCCGCAATCGGCTGCATGCACGGACTCCGCGCGACCGGTTCGGCCGAAAGTGTCGGCCGCGAGACCACGCGCGCCGTGGTGAAATCGATTTTCATGGTGATCGTGCTCGATGCATTTTTCTCCGTCCTGTTCGAAAGGCTTGGCGTATGACGACCCGAGCCAAGGCACATGCCGAGCCAATCCTCTCCGCGCGAGGGATCGTCAACCGATTCGGCACACAGGTGGTCCACAACAAGCTCGACCTCGATATCGTGCGTGGCGAAATCATCGGTATTGCCGGCGGGTCGGGATCAGGCAAGTCGGTATTGCTGAAGACGCTGGTCGGCCTCCACCAACCCAATGCCGGGGACGTTCGCATCAACGGCAAGTCAGTCAAGTCCATCGGCGCGACGGACAGGGCGTCACTCATCGGCGTGCTGATTCAGCAAGGTGCACTGTTTTCCTCGCTGTCGGTAGCACAGAACATCATGGTGCCGATGCGTGAACATACGGCGCTGCCGGTCGAAGACTTGGAACAGATCGCGGCGATGAAACTGGCGCTGGCCGGCCTGCCGGCCGACAGCGGCGTCAAGTTTCCCTCCGCGCTATCCGGCGGGATGGTCAAACGCGCCGCGTTCGCGCGGGCGCTCGCACTCGACCCGACGATTCTCTTTCTCGACGAGCCCACCTCCGATCTTGACCCCATCGCCGCAAGCGGCATCGATGCGCTGATCCGGCAGCTCAACGACAGCCTCGGAATCACCGTCGTCATCGTCACGCACGACCTGACGACCCTTTTTACCGTCTGCGGCCGCATTGCCGTGCTGATCGACAAGAAAGTCACTGTCGATACCGCGGAGAAGCTGATGAAATCCAACCATCCGTGGATTCACGAATTCTTTCACGGACCGCGAGCGGACGGCGCGATGAAAGCAAGGAACAAGGACCATGGAAACTGACCGGCACTATTTTCTGGAGGGGCTGTTCATCATTGGCTTCTCCATTGCCATTGCCATCGTTGCCGTGTGGCTGGGAAGTCCCGGCCGCCGTGACGACGTGGTCTACCGTATCCATTTCCCGGATTCTGTCAGCGGGCTTGCAGTCGGTGACGCCGTGAAGTTTCGGGGCATCGATGTCGGTACGGTCAAGTCGATGATCATCGATCCCGAAAACGCGCGCCTGGTTCTTATCGATGTGAAGTTGCGCAAGGAAACGCCGATCAAGACCGACACCCGTGCCAGTCTTGCGCTGAAGGGGATCACCGGTGTCGTCTACATCGAATTGAATGGCGGAGACCAGGCAGCGAAGACCTTGCTTGCGGCAACGCCCCCGGGCGAGGTCCCCGAGATTCCTTCCGAAAGAACCGGCCTCAAGGCGATGCTCGAAGACCTGCCCAAGGTGGTCGAAAAATTCTCGGCCATCGAGGACCAGGTCAAGAAAGTCGTGACGGGCGTGGGGGCGTTGACAGCCAAGATCAAGGATGACCCTTCAGTTTTGCTTCGAAGCCCCAAGAAGTAAGGCGCTTGACGGGGAAGGCTTGGATCGCCGACTCCTGGCCTCGTCTGCGGCAAGCGCCAGCACCACGTCCGGCGTGTCGGGCGAGGTGACGAGTGACATGGCCGCAAAGGAGCGCGGGTCCGGAAAGGCGCAGCATTATCGCGCCGGAACCGGCATTGACGACCACGACCCCATTGACTGTGGCGAGCACGGTAAGTGCGTTGGTCAGCAATAGTTCATAGACCAAATCTAACTGCGGTCTGATACTGTACGCTACCGAGCCTACGGGCGTCGAAACTCGACCCGCTGCGTGCCTGTGGATGGATCCGTATGCAGAGTTTACGCAAGAAGATCGCGGCGCACCTGGCGGTGATCATCTGTTGCCTCACCCTGCAGGGGTGCACCAACAATACGTTAGTGGCGGAATGTGCTCCCGTCGTCGCCACCCCGGCCGCCACCTCCGCGGCGATGGCGTCGACACTCGAGCGCATCAAGGCGAAGCACCAGCTCAATGCGATCATCCTGAGCGTCGACCAGGACGGCACGCCGCTTTATCGCACTGCGCTTGGCGAATCGACGAAGGGCGTGCCGGCCACCACCGACATGCACTTTCGCATCGGCGGCGTCGGCTGGCAGATGCTGTCGACGGTGATGCTGCGCACGATCGAGCAGGATCCAACCCGCCTCGCGCTGGGCGATCGGGTTTCGAAGTGGTACCCGGGTTATCCGCATGCAGAACTTGCAACGATGCGCATGCTGGCGGCGTCGAGCGCAGGCTTCGGTGACTACATCACCCCGAACGAATTCATCGCGGCGGTGGTAGCGAACCCGCTCCGGGTCTGGACCGCCGATGACCTCATCGGGTTCAGCCTGCCTCCCTACCAGCAGCCCCAGTTCGCCAATCCCGGGCAGAACTGGCGGTATTCGCACACCGACTTCGTCGTGCTGGGCGCCATACTGGAGAAGGTCAGCGGCAAGCCGTACGCCACGTTGCTGCAGGCGTTGGTGCTCGATCCGCTGGGTATGCGCAACACGCGGTTGCAGCTCGACGCGTCGCCGCAACTGCCAGTGTTGCACACGCTGCAGGAGGGAGATTTCCAGGATTCAACCTATTGGAACCCTTCCTTCGTCTCGTGGGCCGCCGTGACGTCGAACATTTGCGATCTCGGCACGTGGAACCGATCGTTCGGCACTGGGTCACTGCTCTCGCCGGCCATGCGCAGCGAGGTCGTGGCACCCGTCAATGTCGGGCTGGGGGGCAATACCGCGCAGCGTTATTTCGGGCTTGGCGCGCTGGTCTACCCGCCGTGGATCGTGGCGCGCGCCGCGTACTGGGGCATGTACACGACGACAGCCTACGATCAGTCGACCGGTTTGTCGCTGGTGGTCACCATCGCGTTGAGCCCTGGCACGCCGCCCCGCATTCAACCCGCCGATGAGATCATCACGGAGATCTCGAAGTTGTTGACGCCCGATCATCCGGTTCCCCCGCAGTAGCGCTGGCATGCGGCCGTTGCCAACAAGTGCGATGCTGATCGGACTGCGGGGTCGTGGGTTCCTTGTAGCGTTATGCGCCGCATGCGCGGCCGTCGCGTGTTCCGACCGCGGCTCGAGCCACTTCGCCATGACCGTGGTCGATATTGGCGGCGGCCGCAACATGTACATCGAGTGCGCTGGTGTCGGCATGCCCACCGTCGTGCTCGTTTCCGGCAAGGGCAACCGTGCGGATACCTGGAGCACCAATCCGGTCGACCCGCACCAGCCTGAACCGACGGTGTTCCATCAGGTCGCGCGCTTCACCCGCGTGTGCGCCTACGATCGTCCGCTGACCATTGGCGGTCATGGCGAGGCGAGTCGCAGCGATGCTGTGGCGCCACCCGTCGACGCGAAGAATGGTGGGACCGACCTTAAGGCGCTGCTGACAGCGGCGCAGGTGCCGGGGCCCTATGTGGTCGTCGGCCATTCGTACGGTGGTCTCATCGCCAGGCTTTATGCAGGCACCTATCCAGGCGCGGTGGCCGGACTGGTACTGGAAGACGCGCTCTCCGAAGGTCTGTACGACGAACTTACGCCAGCGCAGCGCGAAGTACTCGAAGCGCTCAACCTGGAACCCGAACGTGTCGACACGGTGGGCTCCTTTGCGCAGGTGCTTGCAGCGCCTCCGGTGCGCCCCGTGCCGATGGTCATCCTGACCGCAGACCTGCCGCCCATCAGCATGGTGGACGTGAAGAGCGGCGCGTTTCCGCCCGCGGTGACGCTGGAATTCGTCGCCGCGCTCTGGTCGGCACAGATGGTGGCGCAGGAGCGCCTGGGCAGACTCTTCCCCGGTGCCAGGCACATCACCAACCCCAACAGTCGCCATTACATTCATCTGGAGCAGCCGCAGGTTGTCGTCGCTGCCATCCGTGACGTCGTCGACGCGGTCCGTCATACCAAACCTTGAGTCGCCGTCGACCCTCAGGCGGGGTCATTCGCCATCGTGGTTGAGCGTGCCGCATCACGTAGGCGAAAAAAAGGGCGGCGAATTCGCCGCCCTTTTTACGCAACGCGTGGACGCTACTTGACGAAGGTATACACCGCGGCGTGCGCGACTTCGATGCTGCCGCTCGAAATCCGCAGCCTTGCCTGGTGTCCGCCCAGCGCGGCGCCCTTCTGGGCGCTCATCGTTACACCAACCTGAACCGCTGCGTCGGCCGCCAGCGTCACTGTCGCCGTATCGACCGTATAGGCGACCCCGCCACCGCCGGGTTCGATGGCGAAGGCGAGGGTGAGCGGACCACTGGTCAGGTTCTTCACGGTCACGCCGAAGCCACGCACCTGACCGCTGGCCGACGGAACCGCACCGAAGCTGACACTGACCGGGTCGAGCGCCACCGCGGCCGTGATCGCGGACAGCAGGTTCTCGCGGCCGGCACCCACGACCTGCACGTCGGTTTCCAATGCCCCCGTCGCGGAAATCGCTTTCTTCAGCACGCCCTGTTCGGCGGTGTTGACGATCGCCGAGCGGATTTGCGCTGCCGTCAACAGCGGATTTTCCCAGCGCAGCACCGCGGCCGAGCCGGCCAGGTGCGGGGTGGCCATCGACGTGCCCTGGAAGAACGCGAAGCACGGATTGCCCCCGCAGTACGACTTCGGGATCGAACTCAGCACGTTGACCCCTGGTGCGACGACGTCGGGCTTGACGCGGAAATCGACGTCGGTTGGACCCTGGCTGCTGAAGCCGGCCATGAAATCGTCGTTGCCGGTGATGAGATACGCGGGCGACGCTGCGATGGTCGTCGACGCGCCGTTGTTTGCCTTCATCGCCAGCCCGTCATTGAGCGACACGTTGTACGCCGGCGCGGTGGGCTGGTTCGGCGTGCCGTCCTCCGCCATGCCGATGCCATCGCCGGCAACATTGTTGACGACCAGCACGGCCAACGCTCCGGCGTTCTGCGCATTGCGGATCTTGGTCGAAAACGAGCAGACGCCGCGCGAGATCAGGGCGATCTTGCCGCTGAGGTTCGTTGCCAGTGGAACACATGCCGTGCTGAGCCCGGTGGCGGCATTCGTGGGCGCCTCGGTCACAACGCCGAGCGGTTTGGTCAGATTGCTGGGAACGACGGCGAAGTCGCCGGCAACGCCCGCCGCCGTTACGCTGGCCACCATGATCGGTGTGGCGACGACATGGCCCACGCTTGAAGCGCCCGCCGTCAGCGCACGCGCGGCCGATCCTGGCGATTCGACGGTGTAGGACCCCGGCCCGGAGTTGCCGGCCGCCACCGCGACGACCATGTTGGCGCGATCGAGGTTATCGACGGCGTGGGTAACCAGGTCCTGGACGCCATTCGCGCCGCCGCCAAGGCTCATGTTCGCGACATCAAAGCCGTCAGCATAGGCAGCGTCGAGTGCGTTCAGGATGTCTTCGGAACGCGCGTTGCCGACGTCGGCGGGAAAAATGTTGTAGTTGCCGAGCAACGCCCGTGGCGCAACGCCCGAGATCGGGTGCGTGATCGCCACGCCATTCACCACGGCGGGCGTCCCGTAATTGCAGCCGACCGTTCCCGCGACGTGCGTGCCATGCGAGTCGATTGCGGCGGCCGTGTAATGCTGGCTTGGGATCCTGTTGTTGAAAACCTTCGCGACAATGACCTTGTTGTTGGTGAGGCTGGGATCGCCGAGTTTCACCTGCGGCGGGTAGCCGGCGTCGCTGAAGCAGGGGTGCGACGCATCGATGCCACTGTCGACGATCGCGACCTTTACTCCCGCGCCAGCGCTGGATGGGCCGCCACCGCCCGCACTCCATGCGGCCGGAGCTTCGATGAGCGCCAGGTCCGGGTCAATGGCCGTTGGATAATACAGTCCCTGATATTGGGCGCGCACCACTTGCGGCGCCGTTGCGATCTTGGACAGCGCTTCGCCATTCAGCTTCACGCCGATCGCGTTGAGCGAAATGTCGAACTCGCCCGTGACCTTGGCCTTCGGCGCATTGGACCGCAGCCATTGCTTGAAATCGTTGCGCAGCGCGGAGAGCTGGGCGCGATAGGATTTCACGGTCGAGCTGTCGAAATCGACCTTCTTGCCGGGCGCTGGCTTGGTCTTGCTGGAGGTCGCAACCGGCTCGCCGTTGAGCTGCACCAGCGCGTACTCGGTGTCGACGGTCTGGCGCGCGACAGCAGCATCGGCGGTGGTTCCGGTTGCCGCGGCAGGTGTCGCGAACAGTGCGCCCAGGGCAAGGGCGGCCGCCACCGCGAGTCCAAGCCGTGGGGATGAAGAAAAGTCAGTGCGCAACATGGCATGCTCCTTGATGACGAACCATCCGGGTTAAGACGAGGCGCGCCGTCGGTGATCGCCGGCGCAACGGTACGGCGCCGGACGATGGAAGGGCCAGCGTAGGTGATGGGATGAGAAGGTGTCAAGCCGCCGCGTCGCGGTGGCTTTCGATGGTTGCGCCCGTCGCGGCGGCCGCGGCCTCATCCTGCAGGCCTGGTGGGCAAGCCTTGACGTGGCGCGAGGCGGGTCCCCGCGCGCGCCGTAATACAATGGCGGCCCTGAATACCAGCACCTTCTCAAGGCACCCATGTTTTCAGTTCGTTTCCATCGCGCGCTGTTGGTCACGCTCGCGATGTCGCTTCTCCTTGCGCTCCCGGCGGTGGCCATTGCCACCACGGTACGACTGACGACGGTCCTCGGCGCCATCGACGTCGAGCTCTATGACGATGCCGCGCCAAAAACGGTGGCCAACTTCCTGGCCTATGTGAACAGCGGCGCGTATCGCAACACCTTCGTGCATCGCAGTGTGCCGGGCTTCGTCATCCAGGGCGGCGGCTATGGCTGGGACGATGCCGCCAACCGGGTGACCACGGTGGCGGCCCGTCCGGCTGTGGTCAATGAGTTCAGCACCAGCCGCTCGAACCTGCGCGGCACGATCGCGATGGCCAAGCTGGGTGGCGACCCCAACAGCGCGACGTCGCAGTGGTTCATCAACCTCGCCGACAACAGCGCCAATCTCGATAACCAGAACGGCGGCTTCACCGTGTTCGGCAAGGTGAGCGCCGGCAGCATGGCGGTCGTGGACGCCATCGCCGCGCTGCCGCTCGCCAACGCCGGTTCGCCCTTCGATGCGATCCCGATCGTGGGTACCCTCGCCAGCAACACCATCCTGAAGTCGAATCTGGTGATCGTCAGCGCGACGGCGGCCGTGGCCACCGACTATCAGGGCCTGTGGTGGAACGCCAATGAGTCGGGCTGGGGAATGAGCCTCACGCAGCACGGCGATCTCATCTTTGCTGCGATCTACACATATGACGCCGCGGGCCTGCCGATCTGGTATGTGATCACCAACTGTCCGGTGACGGCCACCGGCTGCACCGGCGACATCTATCGCGTCAACGGCGGCACGCCGCCCACGGTGCCGTGGACCGGCGCGGGCCGGATCCTGACCAGGGTGGGCGCCGGTACGCTGTCGTTTGTCGATGCCAATGCGGGCACGTTCAATTTCACGATCGACAACGTGGCGGGCACCAAGGCGATTGCGCGCCAGGTCTTTGCAACGGGTACCGCGGCGCCCATCGCCGACTACACCGATCTGTGGTGGAACCAGAATGAGTCCGGCTGGGGTGTGTCGCTCACCCAGCAATTCGACACCATCTTCGCGGCCTGGTACACGTACGATGCCGCCGGCAATCCGGTCTGGTACGTCGCCACCAATTGTCCCGTCCGCGGCGCCGGTTGCACGGGCACGCTGTATCGGGTCACGGGCGGCACGCCGCTCACCGCGGCCTGGAAACCCATCACGCCGCCCACCGCCGTGGGGGAGGTCACCTTCGCATTCACCGATGTCGCCAGCGGCACGATGAACTACACGATCAACGGTGTTGCGGCCAGTCGCGTGATCACGCGCCAGGTGTACTGATTACAAGTCGGCGGACGCACCCCCGCGCTCAGGTACCGCAGAACGTCTGGTAGCGCGCGGTCACGGCCGCGGGCGCCGGTTCGGCGTAGGCGGCCAGCGCGGCCGTCTCGTCGAACGGATGCCGTAGTGCATCGAGCAACCGTTCGAACGGCGCGAGGTCGCCCGCGGTGCCGGCGTCCAGCGCCTCTTCCACGCGATGGTTGCGCGCAATCACGTACGGGTTGACGCGGCGCATCGCGTGGGCGCGCGCCGGGCCCGCCGTTGCGGCAGTGCCATCCTCGCTGGCGCAGCGTGCCTGCCAGCGTGGCAGCCATGGGTCGAGGGCTTGCGCATCAACAAACAATGCGCGCAGCGGCATCGCGTCACCGTCCGCGGCGTCGGCCAACCGCCGCCACGCGAGCGTGAAGTCCACGCCTTGCGCCTGCAGCAGCGCCAACCAGGCGTCGGCCAATGCGGTATCAGCGGTGTCGTCGACGGCGTCGCCGCGGCGCAGACCCAGCTTGGCGCGCTGTCCGCGCAGCAGGTGCGCGCGATACAGCGCCGGAAACGCGACGATCACTTCTGTCGCCATCGCCACCGCCCGCTCGGCATCGTCGGCCAGCAGCGGCAGCAGCGCTTCGGCGAGGCGCGTCAGATTCCAGTACGCGATCTCGGGTTGGTTGCCGAAGGCATAGCGTCCTTGCTGGTCGATGGAGCTGAAGACGGTTGCCGGATCGTAGGCCTCCATGAAGGCGCATGGTCCGTAGTCGATCGTCTCGCCCGCCAGCGCCATGTTGTCGGTGTTCATCACGCCGTGGATGAAGCCCACGTTCATCCACTGCGCGAGCAGCGCCGCCTGCCGCGCGGCGACGGCCTGGAGCAGCGCGAGATACGGCTGCGGCGACGCGGCGAGCGCGGGGTCGTGGCGCGCAATCGTATAGTCGGCCAGTTGCCGCAGGCGTTGCAGCTCGCCGCGCGCCGCGTAGTATTGAAACGTCCCGACGCGCAGGTGGCTCGCGGCCACCCGGGTGAGCACGGCGCCGGGCAGCGTGCGTTCGCGCTGCACCGGCTCGCCGGTGGCCACCACCGCAAGCGCGCGCGTGGTGGGGATGCCCAGCGCATGCATGGCCTCGCCCAGCAGCACCTCGCGCAGCATCGGCCCCACGGCGGCCTTGCCATCGCCGCCGCGCGCAAACGGCGTGCGGCCGGAGCCCTTGAAGGCGATGTCGCGGCGGTGGCCGTGCGCGTCGATCACCTCGCCGAGCAGCAGCGCGCGGCCATCACCCAGCCGCGGCGAGAAGCCGCCGAACTGATGGCCGGCGTAGGCCTGCGCCAGCGGCTGGGCCCCCACGGGCAATGCATTGCCGGCGAACAGCGCGGCCTTCGCATTGTCATCAAATACCGCGAGATCGAGGCCCAGCTCGGTCGCCAGCGCATCATTGAAGTACAGGAGGCGCGGTGCGGGCACGACCGCCGGTGGCCACGGTTCGTAGAACCCCGGCAGTTCGCGGGCAAACGAGTTGTCGAAGCGGAAGGCGGCGGTGGCAGCCGATGGCGGGGAGGTCGTGATCATGACCAAGTTTGCCACATCCCCCACACCTTGCTGTCATCGGGCCGGGGCAGCCTGCGCCGCCCCGGCCGGGCCTCAAAGTGAGTAGAGGAACGCGCGTAGCCGGCGAGTATCTTCCGCGGACAACGCGTTCAACTTGGGGATGACCCCCAGTTTCTTGATCGCCGGCCCATCGTGCAGGAACGCTGCCTCGATCGCATCGCAGGCCCGGCCATCGTGCAGCAGAAAGTCACAGGCGGCGTCAAGTTTGAACTTGTTCGGGTCCGCGTCGTAGGTCTTGGTGTTCTTGAACGAGTCGGTCACGAAGCGGTTGAGCCCCAACCCCTTCAACGCCGGTGTGCGAATCTTCTGCACGTAGTTTTCGTACTGCCGCAACACCACGCCCGTTCTGCCGTCCCGGATAGGCAGCCCCGAGTCGGCGACCTGGGACAGGTAGCCCATGTCATGCATCAACAGATCGGTGCCGATGTAGGAGAGGAAGGGGGCAGCTTTTGGCGCGGTGCCTGTTGCCGCCTTGACACGCGTTTTCAAGCGGTCGCGAAAATCCACGGTCAACATCGTGTCGTCCGGATCGATCTCGATCTTCCTGATCACGTGACACGTATTGCAACCGGTCTCACGAAAGATCTTCTCGCCGGCGATGACTTCCGGCAGAGCCACCTTCAATTCGGAGCGGGTGGGATTGCCGAGCCAGCGGGCGTAATCGGCCATCCGCTCGACATCCCGCTCGGTCAGGTCGGCATTGCCCTTTGAATTGATGCACGGCTTGTTCGCCGGACCGCAATTGGGTTGCCCGTACCGGATCGGGAACTTCGCATCGCCCTTGGGATAAAGCTTTTTGTATCCTGCGGTGGTCGTCATGTTCATTTCCACGAACGCCGCATTGGCCACCTGGTCCTCGAGCGAGACGCGATCGCCGATCCAGCCGAAGCGGCCGATGAAGCATTGGGTCAGGTCCTTCGGTTTGCCGTCCTCGCACTTCTGAACCGTGCCGCCAATGCCATCGCGAGACCCTGCCTGCCAGATGATCTCGCCGGCGATCTTGTTGCCAAGCG
>JANMCS010000541.1:0-1314 GCA_031361405.1 Betaproteobacteria bacterium | reverse complement strand
GATGCCGAAGGTCTCACCAAGAGCAAGGCCTACGTGGTGCTCAAACCCGGCCACACAGCCGACGAAGCCACGCTGAAGGCGTTTGTCAAGGACCGGCTCGCGCCCTACAAATATCCGCGCGCGATCGTCTTCGTGGCCGATTTGCCAAAAACGGCCACCGGCAAGATCCAGCGCTTCAAGTTGCGCGAGCTGGAGCGCAATTCATGAGCGCGCCGGGCCGTTCCCAAGCGCTCATCCCGGAGCGCGCAGCGCGGAGGGTAGTCCAGTGAGCCCGTCGGGCCGCCCAATCAGCCCACCGGGGGGAACCGGGTTTGTCGACATCGCTTGGTGCGGCCGCTCGGTGCGCATCGAACACGCCTGGATCGCACCGCATCGCCGCGAACAGTCGCTGATGATCTTTCTGCACGAAGGCCTCGGCTCGCTGGCGATGTGGAAGGGATTTCCGCAGACGCTGTGCGACGCCGCCGGGCTGCGCGGTCTGGTCTATTCGCGCCCGGGTTATGGCCGCTCCACGCCGCGCGCGGCCGACGAACACTGGGGCGCGGATTTCATGCATCGCCAGGCGCGGGAAGTGCTGCCCGCCCTGCGCGATGCGCTGCACATCGACGAACCCGCCTGGCTCTTCGGCCACAGCGATGGCGGCTCGATCGCGCTGCTGCATGCGGCCGCGTTGCCGGATGCGGTGCACGGCGCCATCGTGGTCGCGCCGCACATCCTCGTCGAGGCGTTTGGCTTGCGCAGCATCCGCGCCGCACGCGAAGCCTATGACACCGGCGACCTGCGTTCACGGCTCGCGCCCTATCACGACGATGTCGATTCCGCCTTTGGCGGCTGGAACGGCATCTGGCTCGCGCCTGAGTTCGAAAGCTGGACGATCGAGGACGAGCTGTCGTCGATTCGCTGCCCGCTGCTGGCGGTGCAGGGCCTGGACGATCCCTACGGCACGATGGCGCAGATCCGCGGCATCGCGCAGCGTGTGCCGCACACCCGGTTGCTGGAGCTGCCCGGCTGCGGCCACTCACCCCACCGCGATCAGCCCGATGCGTTGATCGAGGCGGTGCTGCGATTCATCGGCGGCACACCGCCGCATCGCACATAGACTCCACCCCGACCCCCACCAACCCAGCCGCCCCCCGTGGATTTCGCCACCTTCCTCATCCAGTGCCTGAACGCGTTGCAGTACGGGCTGCTGCTGTTCCTCGTGGCATCGGGCCTCACGCTGATCTTCGGCATCATGGGCGTGATCAACCTGGCGCACGGCAGTTTCTACATGATCGGCGCCTACATGGCCTTTGCGCTGGCACCGCTGGTGGC
>JANMCS010000502.1:0-1387 GCA_031361405.1 Betaproteobacteria bacterium | reverse complement strand
GACCGGGCCACCTTGGCCATCCTGCAAGATAATGGGTGGCCAGGGTGGTGGCGTAGCTGGCGCTTGGTAGAGCTGGCTCGCTGTGGGATGGCGTGATTGAATCGAGATGAACGCAAAACCTCGAAGGATGGCCGGTACTACTTTCGTTTCGATACCACTCCCCTTGTTTTCGTCAATTTTCACACTCATGTGATGGTAGTTCGGACCTGAAGGGTGCGCCCAGATGATGACCGGAATCTTTTTGCTTCGGGTATTGACAGGCCGATAGTATTCGAACGTCCGCCACAGAGTTTCAGGAATGATATCGCTATATTTTCTCTCTTGCCATGGTAGAGCCAAGCCTCCATAACACTTGTTTTTGATATACTCCATCGGATAATTCGGATCAATCTGCGTTACCGAGAAAAATGCCGTACTCGTAAGACTCCCTCCCGCGCCTTCCGACAGAGGAAGCAATTGGCATTCTGGATCCACATACGAATCTCCAACCTGCGACCAAGCAAACCCCGCTATCGAACACCCCATAGAAGCCGAAGCCAAACGAGCCACCAAAAGCATCCGATGCATGCTCTTTTTGTTCATGATTAATCTTCCCTGAATACTCTGATTATTGGTGGCACGAATCTACCTTGGCCGCGCACAGCGAGCAAGTGCGACCAAAGTCGGAGAGTAACTACCCTCGCCTGGCCAGCCGCCCCTGCAGATGCCCCAACGGCAGCGCGGCACCCGCCTTCACCTCGCCGAGCGAAAAGCTGGTGTGCACATCCTTCACGTTGGGCAGGTTGAGCAAGGTGTCGAGCGAAAAACGCGAGAAGGCATCCAGGTCGGTGGTGAGCACCTGCAGCTCGAAGGTGCCGGCGCCGGAGATGTAGTGGCAGGCGATCACTTCGGGCAGCTTGCGGATGGCATCTTCCAGCGCGCGGGTGGAGGCGCCGGTGTTGCGATCGGCATCCAGCCGCACAAAAGCCAGCACGCCCAGGCCCACCTTGCGGCGGTCGATCTCGGCGCGGTAGCCGGTGATGTAACCCTGCTCCTCCAGCCACTTCACCCGCCGCCAGGTGGGCGCGGCGGACAGGCCGATCTGGTTGGCCAGTTCGGCGTTCGACAAGCGCGCGTCGGCCTGAAGCTTGCTCAGGATGGCGATGTCGTAACGATCCAGCTCTGCGCCATGCGGCTCTAGGGTTTGCTCTGGTATCGGCTCTTTTGGCTTCATTCTCTCGATCGGTGCATGATTTGAGCAAGATTGTTGCTCAAGAGTGGCCATCGAGGCAAAACAACGCAAGGACATCCGCCACCCGAACTTCTAAACTTTCGCCCTGCGCCCCGCCCGCCTGCCAGCCCTCGCCACAGAAAGACGCCCGCCATGAATGCGCCGCTGCCCGAATCC
>JANMCS010000501.1:0-8172 GCA_031361405.1 Betaproteobacteria bacterium | reverse complement strand
GCGCCCCGCCACCGTGGCGCAGATGAAGGACCTGGGCGAGCATCTGGTCGACATTCACGGCCAGCATGCCCACCAGTCGCTGGGCTCGCCCGACGCGCAGCGCAATCTTGTCGATGCCTATGGCGGCTTCACCACGCTGGCACAAGAAGTGGCAGAACGCTGGCGCGCCTGGCGTGCCGCCATCGAGCGGCGCGACGTGGCGGCCCAGGGCGCCGCCGCGCATGTTGCACAGCGCGACGCGCTCGAGGCCCGCCGCCGCGAACTCGCGGTACTGGCCGTCGCGCCGGGAGAATGGGCCGCGCTGGCCGCCGCGCAGTCGCGGCTGGCCAACGCCGCCACGCTGATTGTTGCCGCCACCGACGGCATGACCTCGCTCGTCGACGGTGACGACGCAATGAGCGTGCGCCTCGCGCAACTCGTGCATCGCATGGAAGCCGCGGCCGCGCATGATCCGGCGCTGGCCGACGTCGTAGCGCTGCTCACGCCCGCCCGCATCCAGTTGGACGAAGCGGCGCGCGCGCTGCGCGACTACCAGCGCCGGCTCGATCTCGACCCGGAGGAACACCAGCGCGTGGAGGAACGCCTGTCCGCCATGCACGATATTGCGCGCAAGTATCGCGTGCGCCCCGAGGCCTTGCCTGAATTGCTCGAAGCCACCGAGGCCGAGCTGGCCGCGCTGGCCGCCACCACCGATGCCGCTGCTCTGGCCGAGCGCGCCGCATTGGCCGAGAACGAATTCCACAGCGCGGCGAAGCAGCTTGCCACGAAGCGCCAATACGCCGGTAATGAACTTGCGCATCGCGTCACCGCAGCCATGCAGCAACTGGCCATGGAAGGCGGCCGCTTCGAGGTCACCGCGGAAGCATTGGCCACACCCGCCAGCTACGGCCTGCATGACCTCACGTTTTGCGTGGCCAGCCATCCCAGGCAACCGCTGG
The DNA here is from genome assembly GCA_031361405.1 of Betaproteobacteria bacterium. Classification (GTDB taxonomy): domain Bacteria; phylum Pseudomonadota; class Gammaproteobacteria; order Burkholderiales; family Casimicrobiaceae; genus VBCG01. The sequence continues at coordinate 7,234 of JANMCS010000501.1, read as the reverse complement.
CGCCGCTGGCGCGCGTGGCCTCCGGCGGCGAGCTCTCGCGCATCGCGCTGGCCGTGCAGGTGGCCGCGAGCGAGGCCGGGCAGATCCCGACCTTGATCTTCGATGAGGTGGACAGCGGCGTCGGCGGCGCTGTGGCGGCAACGGTTGGCCAGCTGCTGCAGGACTTGGGCGCGCGCCGCCAGGTGCTGTGCGTCACCCACCTGCCGCAGGTGGCGGCCTGCGCCGACGCGCACCTGCGCGTGAGCAAATCCGATGGCGACAACGGCGTGCGCTCGGAACTGGCGGCGCTCGCGCCGGCGCAACGCGTCGAGGAACTGGCGCGCATGCTAGGCGGGGCCGAAGTCACCGCCAGGACGCGCGCCAATGCGCGTGAACTATTGGACGCCGGCAAGCGCAAGAACGCCGCCCGGTAACACGGCAACCCAACGCGCGTTGCGTCGCTACTCGCCCTTGAAGCCCGTGGCCTTGATCACCGGGGCCCACTTCGCCGTGTCATCCGCCATCAGCTTGGCCAGCTGCTGCGGCGTGGAACCTTGCACCTCCACGCCCATCTTCGTCAGGCGCTCCTTCACCTCGGGCATCTGCGTCACCGCGACGATCGCGGCGCTGAGCGCGTCGACGGCAGCCGCCGGCGTTTTCGCCGGCGCATAGAACGCATACCAGCCGCTGCCCTCGATATCCTTGAAGCCGACTTCCTTGAACGTGGGGACGTTGGGCAGCAGCGTCGAGCGATTGGCGCCCGACGTGGCAAGGATGCGGATCTTGCCGGCACGGTCGAGCTCCAGCAATTCGATGTGCGTGTCGATGCCCGCCGGAATCTGTCCACCCATCAAGTCGTTCAACATCGGCGCGCCGCCCTTGTACGCGATGTGCTGCATGTCGACCCCCACGCCACGGCCGACCATCGCGCCGAAGAAGTGCGGCAGGCTGCCGGGTGCTGGCGAACCGAAATTGGCCTGCTGCGGATTGGCCTTGAGCCACGCGACGTATTCCTGCATCGTCTTCGCCGGATGGGTGCCGCCGACCGCGAAGCCGAACTGGAAGAATCCGACCAACGACAGTGGCGCAAAATCCTTGGCCGGGTCGTAGCTCAAATTGCTGTAGATGAGCGGCGCCAGCACCGGGATGACGATCGGCGTGAGCAGGATCGTGGTGCCGTCGGGCGCGGCGTTCTTCAGCGCTTCCGCGGCGATGCGGCCGCCGGCGCCGGTGCGGTTCTCGACGATGACCGTAGCGCCCAGCGGCTCGCGCAATTTGTCGGCAAAGAGTCGCGCGATGATGTCGGCGCCGCCACCAGGGGCGAAGCCCACCAAAATCCTGACCGGCGGTTTACCCGTGGCGGGGGTTTGCGCAAGCACGGCTGGAGGGACGAGTAACAATGCGACGGCGCAAACCAGTGCGCGCGAGATCATTCGGTACATTGCGTCCTCCGTTGGTGATCGGCTGCGCCAGGTCTCGATGGACCGTTGGTCGACCCATGCGGTCGAGGTCCGCAGCGATGGAAGCAGTCTAGCGGAGATCGCACCGTCGGCGTACGGCGCGGGAAATGCAAAGCGGCCGCAGGTAGCGGCCGCTCTGGCGGAACATGGGACGGCGTCAGGCGCGTTTGACCTTGCCTTTGGTATTGGAGGCCACGCGCGTAGGCGCGGCAGTCTTCACGGGACGCACTGACTTGGCGGCGCCGCGATTCACCGCCGGCTTGGTCGCCACCATCGGCATCGATTCGCCGGTTTCAAGCCAGTACTTCACGCGCTGCGCGTCGCCCAGCCGCGTGTACTTGCCGATCGAGTCGAGCAGCACGATCACCATCGGCTTGCTGGCGACGGTGGCCAGCATGACCACGCAACGTCCCGCTTCGCGGATGTAGCCGGTCTTCTGCAGCTGGATGTCCCACGTGGCGCTCTTGACCAGCGCATTGGAATTGTTGAAGCCGAGTGTCTGGCCGGTGGGCTGCACTTCGACGTGATGCGCCGGCGTGGTCGAGTACGCGCGGATCAGCGGATATCCGGCAGCGGCCTGGACCATGCGCGCGAGGTCATTGGCCGTGGACACGTTGTGCGGCGAGAGGCCGGTGGGGTCTTCGAAGCGCGTGTAGGAAAGTCCGAGCAGGGCCGCCTTCGCGTTCATCGCGGAGACGAATGCCGGCGTGCCGCCCGGATAGTGCCGCGCCAGTGCGGATGCCGCGCGATTCTCCGACGACATCAGGGCGAGTTTCAACATTTCATCGCGCGACAACGTGGAGCCCATCCGGAGGCGGGAGTGGCTGCCCTTCAGAAAATCGAAGTCGCGCATGTCGATGGCGAGCGTTGCGTCGAGCGGCTGCGCGCCGTCGAGCACCACCATCGCCGTCATCAGCTTGGTGAGCGACGCGATGGGCGTGATTTCGTTGGCCGCCTTGGCAAAGACGATCTGGCCGTCGGCTGGATCGATGACCACCGCGTTGGCAGAAAGAAGCTTCAGCTTGCCGGCATCCAGGGCCGGCGGCGAACCAAGGGCGGCGGCCGACGCAAAGACCGCGAAAACAACGAGTAAACAACGGATCATGAGGCGGGTTCTCAATAGTGACTGCCCGGTTTATCGCATGCCCGGGGGAACCCGTCAATCCCCTAAATGAATCAGAGGCTTAGGCGACGTTATCGGCGTGGCGTCCCTGCAACAGCGCCGGGATCGGCTCGTCGCCATGCCCTTCCTGGTCCTGCTGGAGCCGCCACATCCGGGCGTAGGTGCCTTGCGCCGCCAGCAATTCGGGGTGCGTGCCGCGCTCGACGATGCGCCCCTGCTCCAGCACCAGGATCGCGTCGGCGTGGACGATGGTGGACAACCGATGGGCGATGGTCAGCGTCGTGTGGTTGTGCGCGATCTCACGCAATTCGGCCTGGATGGCCTTTTCCGCGCGGGAGTCGAGCGCACTGGTGGCCTCGTCGAAGATCAGGATGTGCGGATTCTTGAGCACGGCGCGCGCGATGGCCACGCGCTGCTTTTCGCCGCCGGAGAGCTTCAGCCCGCGCTCGCCCACTTGCGTGGCGTAACCATCGGGCAAGCCGGCAATGAACGTGTCGATCTGCGCCAGCCGCGCGGCCACCACGATCTCGTCGTGCGTGGCACCGGGCTTGCCGTAGGCGATGTTGTATTCGATGCTGTCGTTGAAGAGCACCGTGTCCTGCGGGACGATGGCGATCGCCGCGCGCAGCGAGCCCTGCTGCACGTCGCGGATGTCCTGCCCATCGACCGTAATGCGGCCGCCGCCAACTTCATAGAAGCGATAGAGCAACCGCGCCAGCGTGGACTTGCCGCCACCCGACGGCCCGACCACCGCCACCGTGCGACCCGCCGGAATGGTGAACGACACGTCGAACAGGATCTTGCGATTGGGCTCGTAGGCGAAGTCGACGTGCTCGAAGCGCACCTCCGCGCCGCGCAGCATCAATGGCGTCGCGCCCGGCTTGTCCTTGATCTCGGCGTTTTCCTCGATCAATCCGAACAGGCGTTCCATGTCGGCCAGTGCCTGCTTGATCTCGCGGTAGATCACGCCCAGGAAGTTGAGCGGAACATAGAGCTGGATCATGAACGCGTTGACCAGCACGAGATCGCCGATCGTCATCGCGCCGTCCACCACGCCCACCGTGGCGCGCCACACGATCAGCGTGACGGCGATCGCGATGATCGCGGACTGGCCGACATTGAGCACCGACAGCGAGGTCTGACTCTTGACGGCCGCCGTCTCGAAGCGCCGCAGGCTCTCGTCATAGCGGCGCGCCTCCCATTCCTCATTGCCGAAGTACTTGACCGTCTCGTAATTGAGCAGGCTGTCGATCGCGCGCGTGTTGGCCTTGGAGTCGAGGTCGTTCATCGTGCGCCGAAAATGCGTGCGCCATTCGGTGATCAGCACGGTGAAGGCGATATAGGTCACCAGCGCGCCGAGCGTGATGGCCGAGAAGGTCCAGTCGTAGCGCACGAACAGGATGCCCAGCACCAGCGCGATCTCGATCAGCGTGGGCAGGATGGAGAACAGCGCAAAGCTGATCAGCGTGGAGATGCCCCGCTGGCCGCGCTCCACGTCGCGCGTGAGGCCGCCCGTCTGCCGATGGAGATGAAAGCGCAGCGACAGCGCGTGCAGGTGGCGAAACACGCGGAGCGCGATCTTGCGCACCGCGCGCTGGGTGACACGCGCGAAGAAGAATTCGCGCAGTTCGGTGAAAAGCGTGGTGGACAGCCGCAGCGCGCCGTAGGCAACCAGCAACGCAATCGGCACTGCCAGCGCCGCCGTGCGTTGGTCGAGACTGTCGACGATTTCCTTCAGCAATACCGGAACGCCGACGTTGGCCACCTTGGCCAGCACCAGGCAGGCAAGGGCCGCCAGCACCCGCCCCTTGTACTCCCACAGATAGGGCAGCAACGTGCGGATCGTGGCCCAGTCGCCGCCGCGCGTACGCGGCACGTTCATCTCGGCGGGGGCCGGCAGCGACGCCGAAGAATGGTGCCTGGTCATGGGTCAGCCGGAGCGTGGGGTGCGCTGCACGAACCATTCGTTGTCACCGAAGCCGAGCACGCCCATGCCCACACGCACCAGGCCGTACGCAATCCAGGTGACGCCCTTGGCGAACAACGACCGGCCCGCCCAGCGATCGGGCTGCACGCGCTCCGACCCGCCGTCGATCATGGTCATCAGCTCGACGCGAAGCTGGTCGGCGAAGTGCGCGTTGCGCACGAACACATTGGCCTCGCGTGCCATCAGCAGCGAATAGGGATCGATGTTGGACGAGCCCACGGTGGCCCACGTGTCATCGACCACCGCGACCTTGGCGTGCAGGAACGACCGGTGATATTCCTCGATGCGCACGCCTGCCGCCAGCAACTGTCCATATAGCGCGCGCGACGCGTAATGCAGCAGCCGGTATTCGACCCGCGCCTGCAGCAGCAACGTCACGTACACGCCGCGCTGCGCGGCTGCGGCCAGCGCGCGGCGAAAGCGGATGCCGGGAAAGAAATAGGCGCTGGCAATCAGGATTTCACTCCTGGCCGTGCGGATGGCCGCGAGATAGGCGCGCTCGATGTCGCGGCGATAGCGAAAATTATCGCGGATCACGAACTTGGCGGTCTGGTCCCCGGCGCGTTCCGTCACGATGGGATCGGGAAAGAGCGGCACGTCGCTGCGATCGAGCTGCACCAGTTCCACCAGCGCCCACAGCCGCTGCATCGACTGCACGATCGGCGCCAGCAGCGGGCCCCGCACGCGCACCGCGAAATCCACGCGTGGCGGCTTCTGTCCGGGCGTGTTCATGTCGTCGATGATGTTGATGCCGCCGACGAACGCCACCTTGCCGTCGACGTGCGCCAGCTTGCGATGCATGCGGCGCAGGCGGTGCGACCGGAATTGCCACGGCGCGACCTCCGGCCGGTATTTCATCAGCCGTACGCCGCCCTCGCGCAGCTGCTGCGCGAGCGCCGCGGTGAGGTAGTGCTTGGCGCCCCAGCCGTCGACGAGCACGCGCACCTCGACGCCGCGCTGGGCCGCCGCCACCAGCGCCGCTGCCACGGTGCGGCCGGCACTGTCGTCGGCAAAGATATACGTCTCCAGCCACACTTCGCGCGCCGCGGCATCGATTGCGCCACACAGCGCAGGAAAGTACTCGCCGCCGCTGCGCAGCAGGTCGATGGCGTTGCCGGTCTCGAAGCGATTCATCGGGGACGACGCGCTACCGGCTCTTGCGCGGCACCTCGAACGTGGCCGCGAGCGCCGCGTGATCGGACATCCGGCCCGCCGGAAGCGTGTAGTGCACGCGCGCATCGACCGCGGTGAGCCCCCGCGCGTAGATGCGGTCGAGGCGAAACACCGGCATCACGGAGGGGAACGTCCGCGCGGGCCGACCCTTCACCGCCTCGAACACTTCGTATACGCCGAGTTCCTCGATCAGGGTGCGATCCGCCTTGCGCCGCCAGTCGTTGAAGTCGCCGGCAATGATCATCGGCGCGTCGCGCGGAACGGTTTCGGCAATGCGATCGACCAGCGCGCGGATCTGCCAGGTACGGCCGCGCTCGAACAACCCGAGATGCACATTGAGGCAATGGAGGACCGGCGTTTTTTCCGACAGCTTGATCTCGCAATGCAGCAGCCCGCGGCTTTCGAACGCATGGGCGGAAATGTCCGCATTTTCCTGCGCCACGATCGGGTAGCGCGACAGCACGGCGTTGCCATGATGGCCCTGACGGTAGACGGCGTTGCGCCCGTAGGCCACTTCGCGCCACATCGTGTCGGCAATGAACTCGTGCTGCGGCTTGACGGGCCAGTCGTGGTAGCGCCCGGCGTTGCGATGGTGAACGCCCTGGACTTCCTGCAGGAAGAGGAGGTCGGCGGACAGTCCATGCAACTTCTCCTTCAGCTCATGGATGACCATGCGGCGCGTGAGGTGGGAGAAACCCTTGTGGATATTGTAGGTGGCAACGCTGAATTTCATCGAATCCTGGGGTGCGGGAGCAACGGGGGCGCAGCCTCACATAGTAGCGGGAAAGGCGGGAACTGCCCGGTTAAGGCTGCTCGAGTGGAACGCCGGCCACACGTTGTCGCACCAGTAGGCGAGGCTTCAGCCACGCGGATCGCTGCGAACATATCCACGCGAGGCTGAAGCCTCGCCTACAGCCGTCACTTGATCGTCAATTCTTTTCTGCCAGCAACAGCTTCTTCGCCGTGACCAACTCGGTGCGCTGCGCGGCGGTGATCCGCGGGTATTGCAGGTCGAGCGCTGCCAGCCCGTCGACGATGGCCGCGGCCACGATGGCGCGCGTGTACCACTTGTTGTCGGCGGGCACGACGTGCCAGGGCGCGTGCGGCGCCGAAGTTTCCCGGATCATCGCCTGGTAAGACTTCATGTACTCGTCCCAGTGCGTGCGCTCCTTCACGTCTCCGGCGGAAAATTTCCAGTTCTTGTCCGGTTGGTCGATGCGTTCGAGAAATCGCTTCTTCTGCTCGTCGCGCGACACGTTCAGGAAGAACTTGAGAATCAGCGTGCCGTTTTGCGCGAGGTGCCGCTCCATCGCGCGGATATCGCGATAGCGTTCGTCCCAGATCTTCTTGTTCACCACCTGCGGCGGCAGCTTCTGCGCCGCCAGGAACTCGGGGTGGACCTTGACCACCAGCACTTCCTCGTAATAGCTGCGGTTGAACACGCCGATGCGTCCGCGCTCGGGCAGCGCCAGGCTGGTGCGCCAGAGAAAGTCGTGATCAATCTCGCCGGGC